>JBBSCL010000155.1:0-7053 GCA_038250345.1 Leptolyngbyales cyanobacterium | reverse complement strand
GTCAACAAAGCCCGATCTGGCTATCAAGGCTTGGAACAAAAACTTCAGAAAATCCAAAAGTTTGTGTCACTGATCAACTTGGGGCAATCTTTTTGGCGACAGCAAGGCATTTTTAACCAGGTTCCAGGTTCCAGGAGTCGGAAGTCAGGCAAAAACTAACCGTTGAGACAAATAAGACAACTAAGAATTTTTAACAAACAACATCCAGACCCTACGGCACTACAGGCACATTTTGCAGTTTTTTCCTAGAAATCTCCCAAAATCCAATACCCACAACCTCTTACTCTTCACCTGTCAAAGATTGATAAGATGAGAGCTTTAATCGCTGAATTGATCAACGTTTTCCCTGAATGGCAAGGATAAGGCTGAAATATGTCAAATAATCGGTCTGGATCGTTTTTAGGAGGGTTACTGTTAGGAGCCGCCGCTGGCACGATCGCAGGAATTTTGATTGCCCCTCGAACCGGTCGCGAAACTCGTCAGATTTTGAAAAAGTCTGCGGATGCGTTGCCCGAACTGGCGGAAGATTTGTCTACTACGGTGCAACTTCAGGCAGATCGACTTTCGGAGTCAGCAGTGCGAAACTGGGATAGCACTTTGGTTCGTCTCAAGGATGCGATCGCGGCTGGCATGGAAGCCACTCAGCGGCAACATCGCGCCTTGGAAGAATCCGAGTCCCTGACGGCTCAACCTCCATCTTCTACCCGTGATCCTCTTTTGTAGCTTACTCCCGTGACCAATCCTCTCTTCTGGCTCGTTGTATCTTTCTTATTCGTCACCGCCAGCTTGACGATTGTCCTGATCGTTGCCATTCCCACTTTAAAGGAGTTAGGACGGGCAGCCCGCAGTGCCGAGAAACTATTTGAAACCCTACGGCGCGAGTTTCCTCCCACCTTGGAAGCGATTCGGCTGACGGGCATGGAAATTACCGACCTGACAGATGATTTGAGCGAAGGTGTGCAGAGTGCTGGGCAGGTGGCAAAGCAGGTAGACCAGTCTCTTAGCGGTGCCCGTAAGCAAGCCAAAAAAGTGCAGCTTGGCACTCGCAGTTTGTTTACAGGTGTGAAAACCGCCTGGAAAACTTTTACGCGATCGCCTGCACCTCCTCGGCGAACCAGCGATCGCCTACCTGCAAGCAAGCTCAATGCTGAGCCGCTGGAATCAACACGCGATAGTTTAACTGATAGTTCTGGGTCGTCTGAGCGTTTGCTAGTTCGCCCTAAACCCCGTCCTACGGATGAAACCGCAGCCTACCCTCCAGAACTTACTGGCACTCACGCTTTTTCCGTTCAAGTTGCCGAAAACTCTGCAAAATCTACCCACCCTCAGTCTGTAGAAGGAATTAAATCGAAAAAGTCTGCCTCTGAAGCGGCTTTGGAAGATCCACGATATTTGGCAGACGATATTTAGGCGATCGCGTTTTTACAGGGCAGAGGGGAACACTGATATTAGGTCAGGAATCAAGTGTTGCTGACTTGAATCTGCCTGTAAATTCAGTTCCTCTTACCATGCGCCTCAATAATAAAGCTTTTGAAATTCTGAACGCTGAACTGCAACGGATGAACACGAACGATGTGGCATCTCGTGTGCAGCAGCAGATTGCGCTGAAACGACTAGAAAAGCTGCGGCTGCAAACGGGAACTCCGGTGACTGAAGCTGAGTTGCGCGATACCTTAGATGACTTGTTTCCTAACTTTAATCCCAAAGTTTTGAAACAAGCGGCAAAGGCAAATCGCCCCCCTTCTGCCCTGTGGAACTCAATTAAGTTTGGCGCGATCGCCGTGGGCGGCATTGCAGGCGGCATCTGGTTTTTGAATTTGCCTTACCCGATGATTCGCTATCCCGTGGCGCGGATGATGCCGATGGTGCTGTTGCCCAGTTTTATGGGGATGGATCACAATTATCGACAGGCGATCGCTACCACGGAGCAAGCCGATCAGTTAGTCAATAACGCGACTAGCCCCGCCGATTTTGATTTGGGTGCCACTAAAGTCAAAACGGCTCAAAAGCACCTAGATGCCTTGCCTGTGTGGTTTTTGGGATATTACCCTAGCGCTTATTGCGGCTGGTTTGGCTGTAGTTGGCGCTTTACCTTGGATGAGTTTCAGCAGGCACGGAAAGACGTTGCCCGTATGGATGCGCGTTTATTTCAGGAAAAAAATGCTCAAGCCCAGTTGCAAAAGTCAGATACAGAGGTGAATTCGGCGAAGCGATCCTATCAAGCTGCACCTAATCAAGCTAAAAAAGAGGACGCGATCGCTCAGTGGCAGCAAGGAATGGATCAACTCCAAGAAGTGCCGGATGAAACATTAGCAGGACGCACCGCCCAAACGAAACTCAAGGCTTACGAGCGAGATTTTCAACAGGTGGTGGGCTTTAGTGTAGACAATCAGCGATCGGGCAACTTGGTGCAGGCGGCAAAATTTTCAGCAGAAACGGCTCAACAATTTTCTCAAGGCAAAGCCCAAGGTGTAGAAGTGTGGCAAGAAGCGGAAAAGCTGTGGAATGAGGCGATCGCAACTCTACAAACGATTGAATCAGATAATCCTGATTATGTTCAAGCCCAAAAATTGCTGAATCAATATCGAGCAAAACACAGTTCTGTGCGAATCCGTTTGCAGCAGGAGCGTGAATCAATTCAGGCATTTGAGCAGGCTCAGCAGTTGCAAATATCGTTGCTTGCTTCAGTTGAGGCAGGAGCAAAAACGTTGCAACCTCAGCAAATCAGTCAACTGCGGGACATTGAAAAGACTTTGACCCAAGTAAAACCGGGCACAACAGTGTATCCAGCGGCTCAAACCTTACTGAAAGCTGCCCAAAAGCGACTTCAGCCCATTGGTGGATAGCTAAAGGGTAATGCCATCCCAGTCGGCGATCGCCGCTCGAACCATCGAAGTGTTTTCAGTATGGTTTTCGTTGAGCATGGCAAAAATGCGATCGCGCTATAAGCAAAACGCATAATTGGAAATTGTTTGAGAGAGTGCGATCGCCCTATTCACTTTGTAAAAGCTGATCAATTTTGTTTTCAATGGTGTTGAGTTTTCGTAAGATAGTTGGACGTTCTTCATCCAGACGGCTCAATAAGTTAATAACTCCCTCCTGAAGATCTGTTAATTTCAGGATCGCCTTTCTCATCTCTGTACGCTCACTAGCGGCTGCTTCGATGGCTCTGGCATTGGAAGCAATCAGTTGTCTGAGTTCGTCATCCGTCATTGTAGTTGCCCACGTTTGATTAGTCTGTTTTTATCATAAACAGGAATTGCAGCCTGAATTTCAGAATAATCAATTTGAGAATGAAATTGCCCTACTCAACCCAATAACCGAGCGATCGCCCCATGTTTGTAAGACTTGAATGAAGAGTTAGTGAAAGGCTATGAATCAGCAATAAACTCGGCAAGAATAATAAAATTTAGATCAAAGGTGCGATCGCTCGTCCAATTGTAATACCAATGTAAAAAAAGGTATTTGGACAAATCCTGCCAAACTCACTTACAGCAGTCCGCGATAGCGAATAAAAATCAACACCGCTGCCCATGATCCTAGGGTCACCTTCACCGCCACCAGAATATTCAGAATCGGCAAAATTCCGCCACTGACTAAATCGCCCAGTTGACCATGAGGCAATTCATACCCCGCTAGCGTCACCACGGATAAGAGGATGAACACCAGCACAGAAACTTTTTCCCAAGCCGCCGTGTGCCAGCGATCGTAAATCTCCTGCATCCACTCCGGTGAAGACGTAATTGCCACTAGCCCAATCGCGGTGCCGCCTGCCGCCCCTGCCGCAAATCCCCCGCCAGGACTGAGATGCCCCCGAATTGCCAGTTCGATGCCAACCAGTGCCGCAATCGTGGCACCGAACCGCGCCAGCACGATCGACCCCTGATCGGTAAAGCGGTAGATCGCGCAGGACGGGCGCTCGTTCGCTAACAGAAACTTTGCTCCCATGATGGCGATCGTAAACACGACCACTTCAAAAATTGTGTCATACAATCGATTCCGGAAAATAATGCCCGACACCGCATTTGATACACCAGAATCTTGTACCACAGCTTCGACGATCGTCTGCAATTCTGGAGCCGGATTGGGAATCAGCAGCATTTTCACAAACAACGCGATTCCGGCAGCCACATAAATCCATTTCCAGGAGAGTTTTTTCACAGGTGCATCTCCTCCAAATCCGGCGTTTTGTCGTCGTTTGCAGGCAGAAGCAGCGATTCACCATCTGCAACATT
This sequence comes from Leptolyngbyales cyanobacterium, assembly GCA_038250345.1. Taxonomy (GTDB): domain Bacteria; phylum Cyanobacteriota; class Cyanobacteriia; order Leptolyngbyales; family Leptolyngbyaceae; genus ULC077BIN1. The sequence continues at coordinate 2,818 of JBBSCL010000155.1, read as the reverse complement.
GACATAACTCAACCCAATTAAGGATGTGGATAGTTCAGCCTCCAGAATCTCGTAGAGTCGCGGGACTCGAACTTTGAGGTGATCAGGCGATTCTTGGCTGTCAGGATGCTGTTTGACAGGTTGATCTAACGTTGATCGCCCTTCATACATTCCATGAATGTCTCGATCGCAGAATGCCCGTTCCAAAGATTTAGGATTTGCAAATGGCACCAATTCCAGCCGCAAGTACCGTTTTTTCAACACACAACGCAGTTCAGCCACCCATTTAGTCAGCGTCGCGTCACCCGCCTGATCCGCACCTTGTTCTAAAATGCCCAAGCGCATCACCAGAGACGATCGCACCGCGATCGCATATAGGGTAATTGCCAGCATCGTGCCCACCAATGCTTCTGTCAACGCCACATCCGCTGCCCCAAACACGGCATAAATCATCGCGGCGATCGCGCCCAAAATGCCACGCATCACTAGCGCTTGATATGGGTCATCCTGAAGCACGACTAGCCCCGCCGCCAACGGCAACAACGCCATAATCAGGTAAAGGTAAGTGTCAGTCATCCGCTCCTCCTTGGCTAGAGCAATATGCCAACACATAGCCCAACATGGTGTTCCAAATTGCCAGGGAAATGATTGCCAGAATCAGCCAGGGCATCGCATCAGGAATTTTCAGCAACAACCCAAACACAATTAACATCGCGCCGAGGGTATCTGCAATGGATAGTCCATGCAGTTTGTAAAGCACCGATCGCCCTCCCAGCAAATAAGCTGTCCCCCAAAACATGAATATCAGCCCAACACCGATGCAAATGGAACTTAAAACATCAATCATCATCGCCTCAGTCATTGGAATAATTCATGCGTTTGAGAATGTGTGCCAGCAGCATCAACCCTGCATTGCCCACACTTAGAATAATCACCCCCGCCACTGCCACCATCAGATCATCCCGCAAGACGGAAACCACCAGGATGATGACTGCCGATTTTGTTGCCACACTGGTCAACGCCAGCATTGTTTGCCAAATGTCTTCGTTGCGCCATGCGGCATAAAGCGGCATCAACAGTGCCAGCAGCAGGGCAAACAGAACGATTGTCAGATTCATGCTCTTTTCCTTCGCCGTACCACCTGATGCACTTCATACCAACCTTCTTTGTGATGTCTTACCACAATGGTTTTCGGCGTAAACGTGATCAGGAAAATATCGAGAAAAATCAGTCCAGGCGATCGACGGCGAGGAACGCGCTCCCTCACCAGTGCTTCCTCTAGATGGGGACGAAACAGCAATTCAACGGCTTCTATATAGGCTTGGGGAATCGCCTTCAAAATGCTCCAGCCGCCCCGCAGCCACTCTTGCCAAGAATCACAAGCAGTCGCACGACCCGGTAACAAAAATGCAATACAGACTCCAATGAGGATATTTGCCAGACTAAAGTTGGCAGTCAGCAAAAACCAGAGTGTCAGTCGTAGGATGAGTTGCCCAATCATGTTGCAAACACTGCCCAGAAAAGAAATACTAACACCAAACTCATCATCCCCATTAGATGCTCAAACTGTTCTAACAGGCGAGGCAATTTGACTGAAATCCGACGAAAGATGAGAAAGTATGCCACCCAACCTACCGCGATCGTTGCCAGCGGTTTGATGATATTCGCGATCGTGTAAGCCTCGATGTAGAACAGGTTTGCCGCCACCAATCCGCCAATCAAGACCGCGATCGCCCACCAAAACCCAGTCTTGACCTTGTCCTTATCCACCGCTCCATCGCGCTGATGGGGCAGAAAAATCAGCTTCGCAAAAGAAATCGCCGTACCCAACGCTGCGAGGTTCATCCCCACTACCTGCCAGGGCACCAAATTTTTCATCGTCAGCGCCTTTGCCCCAAACCCCGACAGCATTGGAAAGCCAGAGATCGAAAAACTTGCCGCCACCAGCACTATCCAAACCGGAGTGGCGATCGGCATCTGCTGTAACTCCTTCAGGTTGCGGCTGGGTAAAGTGCCGACCGTCAAAAACAATGCCGCTTTCACCAAGCCATGGGTCAGAGCATAAAAACCACCCACCTCCGGAGCCGCCAGAATAAACCCTAATTGGGAAACCGTATGAAACGCCAGCATCCGTTTTGCATCTTTCTCAAACACGGCATAGAACACGCCCAACACCGCCGTTGCCACGCCAAACGCCCGAATGATCGGATCAAGCTCACTCACCAGCAGCTCACACCTCACCAACGGCAACACTCCCGCCTTGACCACAAACCCCGACATCATTGCCGACACCGGACTATCTGATTCCGCATGGGTAATGGGCAGCCACAAACCCGACACAAAAATGCCCCCTTTGACCAACAAGCCCAGGAAAATCAACGCTAAGGCTTCTGGCGGCGCTTCCCGCACTCCCGCAAAACTGAATGAGTGACTCGCCTGATACACCAACACCGCCCCCACCAAGTAGAACAGCATCGCCACGTTGCTAACAAAGAGATAACGCAACCCAACCCAAATCGTGCGATCGCTGCGAGGATAGGCAATCAGCAGGAACGATGCAATGCTCAAAACTTCCAACGCCACATACAAGCTGATGAAATCAACACAGGCAAACGCCGCATTCACACTGCCATGCAGAATGATTGTCTGGGCATAAAAAAAGGCTGATTTACCCGTCTGCCAGCAGTAGAAAAGAACCGCAACCGTAACCAGTGCATTAGTCAGGATAAAATAGCCAGTCAGCGAGTCAAGAAATAACGTGACTCCAAAGTTATCCAGCAACGTCAGTTCAATCGGTTGCGGCAGGAAAATGACCCACATCGCATAGACAACAGAAGCC
>JBBSCL010000154.1:0-7060 GCA_038250345.1 Leptolyngbyales cyanobacterium | reverse complement strand
ATCACCGTCGGCTTAGGAGTGCCAGGAGATCTGGCGATCGCTTGGGTAGAACGGCTCTACCAAGGGTTAACCGAGTGTTTGGCACAGTACAACACTGTGATTGTGGGTGGCGATGTCGTGCGATCGCCCGTGACCACAGTTGCTATTACTGCTTTTGGACAAGCCGATCCAAACCAATTGATTCGTCGAGCCGCCGCCCAACCCGGACAGGCGATCGTCGTAACTGGGATACATGGAGCCTCTCGCGCTGGCTTAGAACTGCTGCTCCATCCCGATCAGGGACATGGTTTAACTTCTAGCGATCGCGCCGCCCTAATCCGCGCCCATCAACGCCCCATCCCCCGCCTAGATGTCTTACCCTTTTTATTCCCGATACCCGACACCCGACACCTAACACCTTTTGCTGGCATGGATAGCAGCGATGGACTTGCCGATGCCGTCTTGCAAATTTGCCGCGCCAGTGGCGTAGGTGCCCACATCGATCGCCATCAAATCCCAATTCCAGCCGCCTTATCTAAGTGGGTCGGTGCCGAGCAAGCCATGAAATGGGCACTGTATGGCGGAGAAGACTTTGAGCTAGTGCTGTGTTTGCCTATGGATTTGGCGGTGAGATTGGTTGACCAATTAGACCAGAGTGCGATGATTGGGATAACCACTCTCCAGCCGGATGTGTGGTTAGTCGATTCGAGTCATACCTATCCTGATGAGCAGTTGAGCTTTGAACAAGGATTTCAACACTTTGATTAACTCGATCGCCGATGAACTGCGATCGCCCCGTCTGCTGCGCCGATTCGGATATCTGCTTGTGCTGCTAATGGGCGCATGGTTTCTACTGGGCATCGGCTGTCAGATTGCGGCTGAGAGCCTATGGTTTAACGAAGTGGGATATTTGAGCGCTTTATGGATACGTTTGGGGACAAAAATAGTTTTGTGGATTGTGGTCACCAGCCTTAGCCTATTTTGGCTGTTAGGCAACCTCTGGCTAGCAAAGCGATGCCAGCATCCGAAGAACTGGAATGCGGATCGGGAAGGGGAACCGATCCTTTCCACTGTTCCAAATCCTCTAGCACAGCGTCAAAGAAGCCGATTGCCGCAAGGGGCGATCGCGTCTTCATCGCTTTCCTTCTGGTGGTTGCTGCTGTTGACAGTCGGATTGAGTAGCGCGATCGCTGTACTGGTGTTTCACTACGCTCAAACGGTGGCGACTTTGTGGCAAACAAACGCAACCCAAGAAACAGGGCTGCCTGTACCCGATCGCTTTCAGCTAGCGTCTATTTGGAACCTAGGTAACACATTATTTGCATCAGAGTCTCCGCTTGCCTATGGCGGTCTTGCGGTTTGGATTGCTTTAGTCATCGCCATGCTGATCGCCCCGCGAGGATTACTCAACAGCATGGCGATCGCCCTGAGTGTAGAGTTTGGATTAGTGCTAGCCGCCAACTGGAACCGAGTTCTCCTGTTTTTCCATACCAGCCCTTTTAACCGAGCAGATCCGCTTTTTGCTAAAGATATTAGCTTCTACATTTTTTCGCTTCCGGTCTGGCAACTTTTGGAGTTTTGGCTCGTGGGCTTAAGTGCCTACAGTCTGCTTGCCGTCAGTTTGGTCTATCTCCTGTCTGGCGGTAGTTTAAGCCAAGGGCAGTTTATCGGAATTTCGTCGCGGCAACAGCGCCATCTTTGTGGTTTAGGAGGCGGTTTGCTGCTGGTTGTGGGTTTGGGCTATTGGCTGAGCCACTATGAGTTGCTGTATTCAACTCAGGGAGTTGTGTTTGGTGCCAGCTACACCGATGTTTGGGTAAATTTGCCAGTCTGCCTAGGTATGTCACTGTTGGCGATCGCGATCGCCCTTCTCCTTTTCGGGTATGCCCTACCCAAAAATCGCCTTTTCACTCCACCACCTTCTTCCCTTTTCCCTCTTCCCTTTTCCCTCTTCCCTCTTCCTCTACTGCTACTCATCGGCTATTTTCTGCTGGTGCCGCTGACGATGTTGCTGCCAATGCTCGTGCAAAAAATTATCGTGCAGCCCAACGAGCTTGCCCGTGAACAGCCCTACATTAGCCGCAATATTTCCTTAACGCGATCGGCGTTTGGGCTGGAAAATATTCAGGTGGAGACGTTTAACCCGTCCGGCAAACTGACCTACGCCGATATTGAAAAAAACGAGCCAACTATTCGGAATATTCGCCTGTGGGATACTCGTCCGCTGCTGGCAACAAACCGCCAACTCCAGCAAATTCGCCCTTACTATCGCTTTGCAGATGCTGATATCGATCGCTACACCCTGGCTAGACAACCCAACGAACCTGCCGCCAAACAGCAGGTACTCATTGCCGCACGAGAACTAGATTACACCGCCGTGCCGAGTGAAGCGCAAACCTGGGTGAACGAACATCTGGTCTACACCCACGGCTATGGCTTTACCATGAGTCCGGTGAACGAGGTCGCGCCGGGTGGGTTGCCCGACTATTTTGTCAAAGATATTGGCATCAATGCCCAGTCATCCACAGGAGCGCTCAACACGGCTAATGCTGCCATTCGGGACAATATCCCCATCGGTCAGCCGCGCATTTATTATGGCGAGATTGCCAATACCTACGTCATGACAGGCGGAACGCTGCAAGAACTGGATTATCCCAGCGGCAGTGAGAATGTTTACAACACCTATGGCGGCGAGGGTGGTGTGGCGATCGCGCCCTTTTGGAAGCGCCTGCTGTTTGCTCGATATCTGCGCGATTGGCAGATGATATTCACCCAATATTTCACGCCTGAAACCAAGCTGCTGTTTCGCCGTAATATTCTGGATCGAGTCCGGGCGATCGCGCCTTTTTTGCACTATGACCGCGATCCTTACATTGTCACCGCCGATATTGGCTGCCAAGGCTTAAACCTCAACTGTCAAAATCAATCCCCGACTGACCCAACCGATCCAGCCGCCACTCCTAATTATTTATATTGGATGCTGGATGCCTACACCACGAGTGATCACTATCCCTATTCCCAACCTAGTCAACCGCTTGCCCAAGCAGCTAACACTGCAAACACTGCCAAACAGCCGCCGCTAAACTACATTCGGAACGCGGTCAAAGTGGTGATTGATGCCTACAACGGCTCCGTCAACTTTTATATTGCTGATCTGTCCGATCCAATGATTCAAAGTTGGGCGGCGATTTTTCCCAGCTTATTTAAGCCGCTCAGCGCCATGCCTGCGACACTTCAAAGCCATCTTCGCTATCCGGCTGATTTGTTTAATGTGCAGTCTGAACGGCTGATGACTTATCACATGACCGATCCGAAGGTGTTGTATAACCAGGAAGATCAGTGGCAAATTCCTGATGAAATTTATCGAAATGAAACTCAGCCGGTTGATCCATACTTTTTGATTACCAATTTGCCAACCACTGAAAAGTCAGAAGAGTTTGTTTTATTGCTGCCTTATAAGCCGCGCCAGCGCACGAACCTGACGGCATGGTTAGCGGCGCGATCGGATGGAGCCAACTATGGCAAGCAATTGCTCTATGTTTTTCCTAAGGGAGAATTGATCTATGGGATTGAGCAAATCGAGGCGCGGATTAATCAAGATCCAGTGATTTCGCAAAAAATCACGCTCTGGAATCGTGAAGGCTCACGAGCATTGCAGGGCAATTTATTGGTGGTGCCGATTGAGCAGTCGTTGCTTTACGTGGAGCCGCTCTACTTGGAAGCTGAGAAAAACAGCCTACCGACTTTGGTGAGCGTGATTGTGGCTTATGGAAACCGGATTGCGATCGCAGATAGTTTTGCGGAAGCTCTGAGGGCAATTTTCCAGCCGCAACAATCTGTAACTCCGGCGATCGTCCGCCCTGTTGAATAAAGCAATCTCTGCCAAAAGATACTTGTCAATTAATTGCATAGTTTCATATTTATCTCGTTTTTTTAGGAACTTTGGGTTAAATAAAAAGGTAAGTTTTTGCAATTAACCGATTGATTCTCTAACGGCATTTGTTTGCTGCGTTTTTCGCATTAGATGTCTATTAAATGTCTAATGGAGGGTAGGCAAAGGATGCATATTTATGTTTCAACTAGATAAAGGAATTGATTAAACCAAACTTACTAAACCAACATGAGAATGGAAACTGAGAAAAAGCAAGCGTCATCTGATGCATCTAATAACAGCGAAATCGAGTTGGATTTTGAGCAGTGGGTCAAACAAGTTCGCCCTTTGTTGCTGGCTTCGGTTCAAAAGCGTGGGTCGAGATGACTTTGAGATATTTGCCCTTAGAGTTTGCTCTTAGAATTGGCAACTATGCGTCAATGATGGCGCTGCGATCGAGCAATAGCAGATCGCGCAACTGATCCGTGTTTAGATCGGTCAGCCAGCTTTCCCCAGCCCCAACGACTTGTTCCGCCAAAGCTTTTTTGCTTTCGATGATGGCGTGAATCTTTTCTTCCAAAGTGCCGCTGCAAACGAATTTGTGGACTTGCACTTTGCGAGTTTGCCCAATGCGGAAGACGCGATCGGTCGCTTGATTTTCCACGGCGGGGTTCCACCAGCGATCGAAGTGAAACACATGATTGGCGCGGGTCAGGTTTAAGCCGACTCCGCCTGCTTTCAGAGACAAAATGAAAATCCGGGGCGCTTGGGGATCAAGCTGGAAGCGATCGACCATTTCTTCGCGCTGCTTTTTGGAAGTGCTGCCATAGAGAAACAGGGTTTCTTTGCCAAGCTGCTTTTCTAGATGGGCTTTGAGCAGTTTTCCCCATTCGGCAAATTGGGTGAAGATCAGGGCGCGATCGCCTTCTGCAACCACTTCTTCTAGCATTTCTTCTAGGCGTAGCAATTTGCCAGAGCGAGATTGAAAGGAAGCAAGATCAGGGTTTTGAATTTTGGCTTGCTCCTCGATTGCTTCGCTTTCCTGAGCAGTGGCTCCTTTCAAAAACAGATCGGGGTGATTGCAGATTTGCTTTAGCTTGGTAATTAGCGCCAGAATAATTCCCTTGCGCTGGATGCCTTCAGCCGCTTCGATATCTTCCAGGGATTTATCGACCCAGTGCTGATACAGCGAGGCTTGCTCAGACGATAAGCCACAAAATACGGTCATCTCTTGCTTGTCGGGCAAATCTTGAATGATCGTGCGATCGCTTTTCAGTCGCCGCAGGATGAATGGTTGCACCAGCGATCTCAGAGTTTGCAGCGATGCGGTATCGCCAAAGCGTTCGATCGGTGCCGCAAACCGGCGCTGAAAGAAATTTTTGGGTCCCAGATAGCCCGGATTGAGAAAATCTAGAATCGACCATAGTTCAGACAGGCGATTTTCTACTGGAGTGCCCGTCATGGCAATCCGAAACTGGGCTGATAGCTGCCGGACGGCTTGCGATTGTTTTGCGTCTGGATTCTTGATGTTTTGCGCTTCATCCAGCACCACACAACGCCAAGAAACGGTTTGCAAGTCCTTAATATCTCGATAGACCAGCGCATAGCTAGAAAGTACCAGATCAATTCCTTGAACCGCTCTGGCAAAATCTTTTCCCTTGGAGCGACCCTCGCCATGATGCAGCATCACTTTCAAACTGGGTGCAAACTTCTGGACTTCCCGTTCCCAGTTGCCAAGGACTGACGTGGGGCAAATCAGCAGGGTCGGCGCGTCTAATGAGTCTTGTTCCTGCAAGTGCAGCAAAAAGGCGATCAGTTGAATGGTTTTACCCAAGCCCATATCGTCTGCAAGGCAAGCTCCCAGACTCCACTGCTCCAGAAATGCCAGCCAGCCCACACCACGCGACTGATAGGGGCGCAATTCACCCTGAAAGCTTTTGGGCGTTGCAATGTCAGCGATCGCCTGATTGCCGCTGAGCGTGTTGATCAAGTCGTCTAGGGCACCCGATGCTTCAAAGCTGACTACGGGCAGCTTTTCAATCATCTGGGTGTCACCAGTGCTAATGCGAAGGGCATCTTCCAGGGAAAGGGCAGGTTGATCTTTACGGCTGGCAAAAAAGGTTTGGGCGGCGCGAATATCTTGCGATCGCAGTTCTACCCATTCGCCATTGATTTCGACCAGCGGCATATTCAGGGCAACGAGGCGATCGAACTCTTCCTTTGAAATGCTTTGTCCGCCAATCGTCAGTTCCCAGCGAAAGTTGAGCAAACTTTGCAGCCCCAAACGTTGCCCCTGTCTCAGTTTGCCCGTTTCTGCCTGAATTTTTAGCCCCAGTCGATTTGCCCAACCGCCCTGACTGGCAAGACTGGGCGGCACCACCACTCCCAATCCACTGTCTTGCAGTCTCCAAGCGGTGCTTTTGAGGAACTCATACGCCTGCATCGGACTTAGCGCGCAAAATTGAGGGCGCGGTTCCTGCAAACTCGGCTCAATTGGCGCATACAGACGAGAAGCTAACCCCAAACCCATTAAGAAAATTTCTTGCGGCTGGGCGATCGCTCTTCCTTGCACATTCAACCGCTCCACCGGATTATTCCAAATCGTGGGCGCATCTACAATAAAGTTAGGCGTGTCTGCCGCCTGCAAGCCATACTCCAATTGCCAGTTGCTTTGCCCATAGCTAGGAGGATAGAGCGATAGGCAGATGCGAAAATTGTCTGAGCGGCGACGTTGCAGCGGAGTTGTCCAGGTTTGCAGCGAAGTTTCCAGCGCTTCGATCGCAGTTGTGTGAAGTTGCGCCGTAGGGCTGCTGAGAGCCGTTAACCAATCCTGTAGCACTGGGGCGATCGCTCCCGTTGGCTTTGCCTCTTTTTGAGCAGATACTTCTTTTTCAGGCACCGTCAGCCCAGATGCCGCTTGCCGAATCTGAGCATTCAACGTGGATTGTAAGAAGTCGAGCAGCAAGACTTGAGGATCGGCGGGAAGAGGCAGGGACAAAGGAGTGGATGGGTGAATGGGCGGATGGGTGGGAGTCTGTTCATCCTTCTTTCTTCTTTCTTCTTTCTTCTCTCTTCTCTCTTCTCTTTTATAACTCCGACAACCATCAGGTATGCGATCGCAAAAGTCCACCCATCGCGCCTGATCGATGGCGCTATCCAACAATGGCTCCCAGTGGGCGAAAACTGTAAAATTGTCTTGCCCTTCGTTGT
>JBBSCL010000153.1:0-7078 GCA_038250345.1 Leptolyngbyales cyanobacterium | reverse complement strand
GGGCAATACGTGCCCTGCACAAATAAGGTGAACGCAGTGACTCAGGCAGCATTTAGACCTCGATTGAGTTTTGAAGAGTATGTTGACTTTTGCGCTCAGACTAACGAGCGGTATGAATTGGTGCATGGGGAACTTAAGAAAATGCCCCCTGCAACTTGGCAACACATTTTAATTGCTCAGTTTTTGGAGCAATCTTTTAACTCAGAAATTAAGCGCTTACAAGCTGCCTGGATTGCCATTAGAGAGAGTGGGCAACGAACTGAGCAAGATAGCTCCCGTTTGCCAGATGTCAGTGTTATTCCATTTGAGGAGATTGCTAAATTTCTCAAACAGACTGCCATCATTGATATACCTGCTTTTTTGGTGGTTGAGATTGTATCTCCTAGTTCTGCCGCTGAAGACTACGGCGCAAAATTGGGAGAATACCAAACTATAAAAGTGCCTGAGTGTTGGATCGTTGATTGTGAGGCTTTAGGCGCTGCCAAACATCTTGGTTTCCCAAAAATGCCTACAATCACCGTCAATCAATTGGCAGAAAACGGCATTTATGAAAGCCAGCAATTTCGAGGGAGCGATCGCATTATCTCCAAAACCTTTCCAGAGTGCCAGTTAACAGTAGAAGAAATCTTTAGGATGGGGCGCTAGAGTGATTTAATGTTGTCGAAAACAACAGCCATAGTGCCTGAGAGAAGTCGGAGTTTTCCAAAAACTCCGACTTCTTTGGTTTGAGATGGCAAGATAGGGAGAGGAAGACACAAACGATGGGGCATGAGGGATTGTGCAACAACCAATTCAGGTAATTGGCGGTGGATTAGCCGGAACCGAGGCGGCATGGCAAATTGCCCGGGCTGGAGTTCCTGTAGTTCTGCACGAAATGCGCCCCCAACGGCTGAGTCCGGCGCATCACTCAGAGCATTTGGCAGAGTTGGTTTGCAGTAATTCCTTTGGGGCACAGGCAAGCGATCGCGCCTCTGGGTTGCTGCATGAAGAACTACGTCGTCTCGGCTCGATCATTATTTCCACCGCCGATAGTCACTCTGTTCCAGCGGGAGGAGCCTTAGCCGTCGATCGCGCCGTCTTTAGCCAAACCCTAACCGAAACTCTGGCAAATCATCCGTTGATTGAATTGCGTCGGGGCGAAATTCAATCAATTCCGACGGATGGCATCGTTGTGCTGACCACAGGACCCTTGACCAGCCCCGATTTAGCGGCTGATTTGCATCGCTTCACTGGCATGGACTACATGAGTTTTTTTGATGCCGCTAGCCCCATTGTGGTGGGCGAATCGATTAACTATGATCTTGCCTTTCTCGCGTCTCGATATGACCGTGGGGAAGCCGCATACCTCAACTGTCCCATGAACCGGGAGCAATATCTCCACTTTTGGCAAGAACTTTGTCAGGCAGAACAAGCAGAGTTAAAAGATTTTGAGCGAGAAACTGCCAAGTTCTTTGAAGCCTGCCTGCCGATCGAAGAAATGGCGCGGCGGGGCGAAGACACCATGCGCTACGGACCACTTAAACCTGTGGGCTTATTTGATCCCCGCTTGGGCGATTTTCGCGAACCTGATAACAAGGCGAAGCGTCCTTATGCTGTGGTGCAACTGCGCCAAGAAGATAAGGCGGGTCAATTGTGGAATATGGTTGGCTTTCAAACTAATTTACGCTGGGGAGAACAAAAGCGCGTCTTCAAGTTAATTCCTGGTTTAGAAAACGCGGAATTTGTGCGGATGGGGGTAATGCACCGCAATACGTTTATCAACACGCCAGAATTACTGCACCCGACCTTACAATTTAAACAGCGTCCAACATTACTGGCAGCGGGACAGTTGGTGGGCACCGAAGGCTATACAGCGGCGACTGCTGGCGGCTGGCTGGCTGGCACCAACGCGGCGAGGGTGGCATTGGGGCAAACGCCTCTGATATTGCCGGGAACGACGATGATCGGAGCGCTATTTGAGTTTATTAGTTCAGCATCGCCCAAACATTTTCAGCCGATGCCGCCAAACTTTGGCATTCTGCCTGCGCTACCCGATCGCATTCGCAATAAACAAGAGCGCTATGGCATCTATCGCGATCGCTCGTTTGCCGACCTAACCCGTTGGAGTCAACACCGAGCAGCAGCAGGTTTGGAAATGGCGATTTGAGGAAAAAAAATGCGATCGCTCTCAACTTTACAATTCATCCTGTTCTCCCTGGGCTGTAATGATCCATCGTCGATAGTGTTGAGGGTAGACGCAGCCTGTACTGTAAATAATTTCTAAGTTGCCGCCCGACACCATGCGAAGACAGCTTGAATGTTTGCCGAACTGCCAGCAAGCAAAGGCAATGCCCCCCGCTACAAGACTGATTCCTATCGCGATCGCGGCAGATTTTACTGAAGGATTAAATCGCATAGTTGCAGCTTCTCAAACTCAGCCTTACTGTCATTCGACAACGAATGCTTTAGATTTTAACGAGTAAGCGGTGTGTCTTGCCTGGAGTTTACAAGGTTAGCGCCATCCAAATCTGCTTGCAGTAGGCTGGCTCCGGTTAAATTAGCCGCCTCTAAATCGGCAAATCGCAAGCTTGTGCGTTTTAAGGATGCGTTCTGAAGATTGGCTTCGGCAAGAATCGCACCACTCAAATCGGCTGATTCTAAATTGGCACCCGATAAATTAGCGTTGGTCAGGTTGGCAAGGCTGAGATCGGCGGATTGCAAGCTTACTTGAGTGAGGTTAGCTCCGTGCAAATTGGCTTCACTCAGATTAATCCGGTTTAGCTTTGCGTTCTGCAAGTTGGCATTTTGCAAGTTGGCTCCCGGTAAATGCACACCTTGCAAATCGCAGCCAGGACAATAGCAGGTCACAAGCAGCCATGCCACTCGCACTTCCAGCGATCGCGCCATGCCAACAACACCGAATCCCAGCAATATCCCAACCGCCCCAAGCACAATGATTTTGCGTTTAGGCATTTCTTTTTTCTATATGCCAATTTTCTGGGGTGCGTTGAGCGGAGTCGAAACGCACCCACTGCGATCGCTTCTTTTCATTCGTCATTCAACCTTCGTCATATCTCCTACGGAGACGCTACGCGAACGCCATCTCCGTGTCGTTTTTGGTGCCACTTCCAGGCATGGGCAATAATTTGCTTCAGGTCGGCGTACTGCGGATTCCAACCTAAAATGCTACGGGCGCGATCGCTGCTGCCAACCAGCGCCGGTGGATCTCCAGGGCGACGGGGACACTCAACTGCTTTGATTTCGCGATCGGTAATCTGGCGGGCAGTCTCAATCACATCTTTTACTGAAAAACCGTTGCCATTGCCCAAGTTGAACACCGTCGTATCGCCGCCTTCAAGCAAATACTTTAGCCCCAGTACATGAGCCTCTGCTAGATCGGTCACATGGATATAATCTCGAACGCAAGTGCCATCGGGAGTTGGATAATCGGTGCCAAAAATAGAAATAGACTCTCGTTTACCCAAGGCAGTCATCAATACGAGGGGAATCAGATGGGTTTCAGGAAGATGATCTTCGCCCAATTGTCCTGCGGGATCAGCCCCCGCAGCGTTGAAATAGCGAAAACGAACCGATTTTAACTGATAGGCGCTGTCAAAATCTTTTAGCACTTGCTCAACCATCAGTTTGCTGACCCCATAAGGGCTAATCGGATCTTGTGGGTGATCTTCTGGGATGGGAACAGTTTTAGGCACGCCGTAGGTTGCACAAGTGGAAGAAAACACAAACTTGTTGACGGAAGCCGCCATCATCGCTTCGAGTAGCGTTAGGGTGCCCACAAAGTTGTTGCGATAATATTTTGCCGGATCGGTCACCGATTCGCCGACGTAAGTATAGGCAGCAAAATGCATCACAGCGGCAATATCATGAGTGGCGAACAGATTATCTAGCAGGGGGCGATCGCAGGTATCGCCCACCACCAACTCCACCTTCAACACGTCATTTGCAATATCTTGATGTCCATAGGCAAGATTATCTAGCACTATTACCTCATAGCCCGCCTGCTGTAAAGCAAGCACCGCATGGGAGCCAATGTAACCCGCTCCACCTGTTACCAAGATCGTTGGTTGCGACATATCTGTTTCTTCCTACTCTTGTTCATACCAGACTAGCCTTTCAGGGTTGGAATGCCAAAGTTCAAAGCAGGATCTTTATGCCGACAAATTCAAATACGCGATGTGAAACTTACCCGATTCCCCGCTTCTAGGACGGGCGAGGGACTTCAATCCTGCTTCCAGGTGAAGAGCAAGATGAGGGCAAATTGACATACTGGGATGCACCTGATAGACCATCCATTGCCAATTTCCTATTTTGGGGCGGTCAAAAACTAATCATATGGCTGCCCATTCTTGCCTTTCACCTTGTAAGCTTGGTTAGTGAACACATCTGAGCAAACGCTATGATTTTTCCTGGTTCAGTGGTTCGAGTCATCAATGCCCAAGATACTTACTATCAGTTTCAAGGGTTGGTTCAACGGATGAGCGATGGCAAAGCGCTGGTTCTGTTTGAAGGTGGCAATTGGGATAAGACCGTCACATTTAAGCTTTCAGAACTTGAGGAAGTAGACCTGGCATCCGCAAAGAAAAAGGGGAAATAACTCAGGTTTATTTTTTTAGGATTAAGCTATGAATCAGGACTTACGCAAAAGCTGTTGGATTTCGCCCCCTAGCCCCCAAATTTGGGGGAATCAAACCCATTAAAGCCCCCAGCATTGGGGGTTTGGGGGCAAATGTGTAAGTCCTATGAAAGTAGATCAGCACTCAAAATTCCCTTCACTCTGCCCCATGCGTCTTCCTCTTCCTCAGTTTGCCGCCCAAAATCGCCAGCCGAATCATATTGCAGAAGTGATTGAAACTTCCACAGCGGAGTTTTTGGCACAGTGCTTAGATCCTGATGATCTTAGCTTTCCAGTGATGCCGCCCTTTGGCAGTTGGGTGAAATCGGCAGAAGAAGAGTCAGGCAACCAAGTTTATGCGATCGTCTACTATGCTTCCACCAGCCCGATAGATTCGGTGCATCGAGCGCGGGCATTGGGTTTATCGCTGCAAGAACTGCGAGAACAACAGCCGCAAATTTTTGCCATGCTGAAGACAGAGTTTCGGGCGGCGATCGTTGGGTTTGAACCATACTCCGCTAGAAATAATGGGGTCAAGCCAGACTCAACCTTGATTTATCAACATTTGCCGCCCCGTCCACCTCAACTTCACCAGGCAGTCTATCAATGCGACTCTGACGAAATTCTGCGTTTTACGGATCGGCTCGATTTTCTGCGGACATTGCTGCAAATGAACGGGGTGCCTGTAGATGCGTTGGTAGCCGCGATGCTGCGGGAAGTGTATGGGTTGCGGCGGGCAGATCGAGACTGGTTGGTGCAAGCGGGACGGATGTTGAGCCTTTATTTGAAAGATGATTACGATCGCCTCCGCACGATTTTGAGTCAGGTTCATATCTAAAATTCGCACTAAGATCGAAAAGTATATCCAGCCTTACATCTTCGCGTGACATCAACCCAGAGTTTGCCTTTACTTCAAGATCCGGAGCGCCTAGAGACTCGCCTGAAGGAGATTCCCCCAGAGCCGGGAGTCTACTATATGAAAGACGCGACCGATCAGGTGCTTTACATTGGCAAGTCGAAAAAGCTGCGATCGCGGGTGCGATCGTATTTTCGCGATGATCATCACCACAGTCCTCGCATAGCCATGATGGTTCGGCAAATAGCCGATATTGAGTTCATCGTCACCGATACCGAAGCTGAAGCCCTTGCCCTAGAAGCGAATCTGATTAAGCAGCACCAGCCGTACTACAACGTACTGCTGAAAGATGACAAAAAATATCCCTGGCTGTGTATCACCTGGTCTGAACCCTATCCGCGAATTTTTATTACCCGCAAACGTCAGTTGGGTAAAAAAGCCGATCGCTTCTATGGACCTTATGTGGATGTGGGCTTGTTGCGGAGTACGCTGCATTTGGTGAAGCGGGTGTTTCCCTTGCGGCAACGTCCCCAAGCGCTGTTTAAGGATCGCCCTTGCCTAAACTACGATATTGGGCGTTGTCCGGGGGTTTGCCAGCAGCTAATTTCCTCGGAAGACTATCACAAAATTGTTCGCAAGGTGGCAATGGTATTTCAGGGGCGAATTGATGAATTGGTAGATGTTTTGTCGGTGCAGATGGAAAAAGCCGCCGATGAGTTGAATTTTGAAGTAGCAGCCCGGGTTCGTGATCAGATTGCTGGAGTCAAAACATTAGGAGCCGACCAGAAGGTGGATCTGGCGGATGATACGGTGTCGCGGGATGCGATCGCCTTGGCTGCTGATGAAAACCATGCTTGCATCCAGCTATTTCAAATCCGCACGGGTCGCTTGGTGGGTCGGCTTGGGTTTGTTGCCGATGCCCAATCCGGGACTCCGGGAGAAATTCTTCAGCGGGTTTTGGAAGAGCATTACCAGCACATTGACCCGATTGAAATTCCAGGCGAAATTTTAGTGCAGCACGAACTGCCTGAAGTCGAGATGTTGGCAGAGTTTCTTAGCACCGCTAAAGGGCGCAAAGTGTCCATCATTCATCCCCAACGCCAGACTAAGGCTGACCTGCTCGAAATGGTGGAACGCAATGCTGGCTTTGAGTTAGCACGGGCGCAACGCTTTGCCGATCGCAATACCCAGGCAATGCAGGATCTAACAGAACTGCTGGATATGCCCGATTTTCCGCGCCGGATTGAAGGCTATGACATCTCCCATATTCAAGGGTCGGATGCGGTTGCTTCGCAGGTTGTTTTCATTGATGGAATGCCTGCCAAACAGCACTATCGCCACTACAAAATCAAAAATCCCAAGGTGACCAGTGGGCATTCAGACGACTTTGCCTCTATGGCAGAAGTGATTACTCGGCGGTTTCGCAAGTATGCCGCGCTGAAAGAGCGGGGAGAACTGGTGAAAAGTGACGAGACCTCGGTGCTCGATCGCCATGTGAGCGCCACTTCAGATTTTCCCGACTTGGTGATGATTGATGGTGGCAAAGGGCAGCTATCTGCGGTGGTTACTGTTTTACGAGAGATGAACCTGCTGGAAGAGGTGCGGGTGGT
>JBBSCL010000152.1:0-7106 GCA_038250345.1 Leptolyngbyales cyanobacterium | reverse complement strand
CTGCATTCGCGCCGGAAGTTTCAATCCTGGCAAACCATCAAACGTGTAAAACTCTCCCACCATTCGCACATTCCGAATCAAACTAACAGGCGGCATGTTGATCGTGTCGTAACTCAACACCTGATTGGTAAACATCACATCCAAGGGATTGAGCGGAAAGGGAACTGTCACCTCATCTGTCTTGGAAGACTTAGGGGTAAGGGGTTGAGTAATAATCTCCGCTTTGCTTGCCCATTTTCCAATGCGAATCCACTTTGGAAGTATGAGAACCGATTCAGAAATCACAAAGAACTCAAACTGACTTTCAGGTGCGATTTCCTTCGTCCTACCAAAACTCGGAATATTTCTATCCATCTTTTCCATCTCCACATGGTAGTTGTTATTGGCATACTTCCAGGTGTTCAAAATGCTGGCATAGTGAATTGCTCTTGCAGGAGTCACATAGATGCTTTTTTGATTGAGTGGCATTAGATGCTGCTTATACTTGGGCACTTGCTCTGCACAGAAGTAACGGTAGGAATTTTCCTCAGAAACCGTTGTGGCATAGCGATCGCTATCGACTAATCCAAGCGCATAGGACAGGGCATAGTTATGTAGCACAGGTTCGGTTTCATAAAGCCGTCCAATTTCGCGGGTTGCAAAGTAGAGACTGTCATGGAGTTCCAGTGTACAGCGATAGATTGTGGTCATCCGTTTTTACTCCGCTGTGGCTGTAGCTACTTTCTTGCTGCCTTTCTTACCTTTTTCCCCAGTTGGCTTGAAGATGTGCTTTTGGGCATATGCCATCGATTCTACATTTGCTTGAGTCAGCATCGCTTTCAGTTGAGCTTCATCACTGGTAATTGCTTTCACTTCTGACAACAAAGATTGTAGTGCATCTCCCATCAAGTCAGTGTGAGGAATACATTCTTCACTCATGAGTTGATTCATTGCTTCTTGTGCTGTGTCTAGAACGTGATCTTCGTTGAGGGGATCGGGATCTTGGATTTGATTTTTTTCAATCATCAAATCATAAATCTTCTGCGTCCATCGGAGGTTACTAACGATTTCACCATCGGCAAAAACCACGCCAATTAATTCATTGCGAACGCGACCTGTTCGAGTGGTTTGCGCCCCGTAGTGGCGGGTTCTCAGAATGTTGTTAAAGACGTAGAGAAAGCCTGCTTCAGTGGGATCTTTCAATGTGACAATGCTGGGGAAAAAGACCTGTGGCAAGATGTGGTCTTGACTGTTGATGCGGCTAGTGACTTCTCCATTACGGCTCATTGTTCCATTTTCAAAGGGAGCATTCAGGGTGAAGTTCAAGTGTGAATCATCAAATGGGGTGATCGAGTAAGCAGTGTCAACTACAACTTTTGACTTCTCAGAACCAGCATCACCGATCGCAAAGCCATACAAAATGCAGTCGGGTGTAGTTTTACTAAAGTCAACGTTGTAGTCGCACTTTTCCCAATCCCCGATCTGATAGTTACGGAGCAATTCGCGCCCAGTCAACCGCTCAGGGCTGGATTGTTTGCGCTTAAACATCGCTAAGCGGCTGATAATCTTGCGGCTTTCTGCATCATCTCTCTTCATGCCGGCATGAACCCGCGCTCGATTGAGTTCACCATCTGTCTGAAACAATGGGTAGGATTCGGTCACTCGCATCGTCACGAAATGAGCATACTTGCCCATCGGTTTGGCAGGAATTTCAGTGTGAAAGTGCTTGGCATCAACGGTTGTTAGAAAAGTCATCGGGATTCCTCAAGGTGTAAATAGGTTGATCAGGATTAAACAATTGCTTCGAGTTCTTCGGGCAAGTTTTCGGGTTCAGGTTGCTGGTTTGCTTGACGATCGCGATCGTCTTCAAGGCGATAGAGATAGTCGCAGGTATCCCGAATCAGATTGAGTTGAATACCTGCAAGTCGGGCGCGATCGCCTTTAAAGGCCCCTTCAAAAATCTCTTTGACAAAGAAATGAGCAAAATCATAGACTGCCTGCCGCTCTTGCTCTGAAGTCAAAGCAGGTTTCCATTTATCATCAACAAAAATAAGCGTCGGCTTACCTTCCGCAGCCTTACGACGAACATTAACCATGAGCCGAGCAAGTCTACCTGCGACATATTCTGTGAGCGATTCTGCGTCAGGTGCTAAGGCTCGATCTGGCTTCAAAATTGCGTCTGCTGCTTCATCAATGGGTTTTAGCACAGCATTAGGTTTAGCATACTGGCTCTTTGCTCGGTAGAATTTCCGATAGAGTCGAGTGAGTTCACGCAGTTGAGACATGTCTTTTCCTTCTGGGTCGAAACAATAGTAGAAATCCATGTAGAGCTTGATCTTGGAAATCGGAGGCGAGTCCCAATCCAGCTTACGAACTAGCTTAGTAAGGTAATGAAATACATACAAAGGACTAGTTTCTAGATCCCGTGCGAGTGCGGCAAGTTTGCCCCAATCGGGATCACCATCTTTTTTCCGGTTAACCTCCAGATGAATACAGTACGCGGCGCTCAGTGCGTTGAGTGGAGAAAATTGATCAGACGGAACAATCGCATCGAGTCGAGTGCCATCTTTTTCCTGTTTGATCAGGGATGCGATCGCTTGATGAACGCCATCCAAAATCGTTGTTTTTTCAAACTCTGCACCACTGATGAAGGGCGGTACAGGTGATTCAGAAGCAACCACTTTCACATCAAGAACGATCGGCAACGCAAACGCCAACCAAGCAGGCATTACCCAAGATTCAGTATCGGTTGCATCTCGTCCTGGTGGAATTGCCATGAAGAAGAACGTTAATGGTTGTTTAGCTGGATAGCTGAGTTTGAAGGTTTGATCCTTATCAATTATTTCTTGAATCAACAAAGAATCCACTTTCTGATAGTTCTCAATGGTGAATTTAGCTTCATTTTGATCGCTAACTAGATGCTTCCGAATGTTGGCATCAAACTTAGTGGCTCGAATCCAGCTATATGCTTTTTGGAGAAAAGTATTCGTCTCAGGCGTAAAGAAGTAAGCAGGATATAGGTAAAGATAGCGATATTTGCGTCCTTCAAAGTCTCCTCCCGTTGCATTGGTTTGGTTCATCAAAATCTGTCTCAGCATGATTTCAACTGACCAGATCGAGCAGATTTGTCGCTTTGCTGCCTGCACATTGAACAAAATTTGTCGATTGCTGTAAACCTGGGGTGCAAATAGCGTTGCCGATTCCATTTGCTCGGTCACAGTATAAGCAGAACTCGACATTGCACAAACATTTTCTCGTCCTCGTCCGGTGGTAATTTTGGCAGATTGGTATCGACTCAGTTCGACTAAAAATGGAGCGGTTTCAGGAGTGACAACGGCTCCAGACGGCAACGTAACAATACGGCTCACATAAGTTCGTAAGTCATCCCAGCCATCGGGCAAGGTTACTGATTCAATCAAAGGCTGAATAGAATCAATGGCAACTTTAACCATTCCCTCCATGACTTCGCGAACCTGATAATCTTCTAGTCCAGCATTTCTCTGATTATGTTTGGCTGCTAAGTAATACCAGTCCAGCGGTACACCTCCGGTATTCTTGATCGACTGAACCGATCGCAGATCCGCAATAGCATCGGATAGTCCTAAATATTCAGCTAATTTCTGAGTCAGATCTAGTTCTGGCAAAGTTTTGCGGGTGGCTTTGGGCTGTTGCTTTTGCCAATTGTTGTAGCGATCGCACCACCCTTGCCAAATCCGCCGACAGAGTAAATCGCCAAACTCTGCTAAGCGATCGATGCGATAATCATCTCCGAATTCGACATCTAAATCTGCGGGTAGTTCTCCATTTAGCTTAAATCCATTCAAACTTGCGCTTCGTTTTGCACCCGATGAAGGCTTGGCAGAATGAATGATCCGACAGGCTGCGTTAACTGCAACTTGCATCAGAGATTGAATATCAAAGTAGAGCCAATAGTAATCGGCAAACTTAATACCTTTCCCATCTCGACTAAAACCAGTCTGAGTCTCTTTGAGTTTATCCGCACAGAGATGCTTAATCTTAGCAACCACTTGATTTGGAATGAGAGCGGCATCAATGGTCGGAGCATCAGACTTAGCAACATAAACTACACCATCCGGCAAATATAACAAGGGTAGATAAAATGCTTCAGGATGCAATTCCATAACAGCATTGTTCACTACATTCGTTAAGACACCGCGATTATCAGAAAGTGAATGATAACTAAACTTGAATTGATCTTGACTGAGATTCTGTAAGATTAAAGGCAAGCTACCTTTAGACATCGCATCGTGAGGATATTTGATCACTGACGCAAAGCGATCGGATAACTTAACCAAATTCACCAATACATTACGAATTCTGCTATCTAAGCGATCGTCATCCAGCGGTTTCAGACCACGAGTAATCAATCCCAAGTCAGCATCATTTTTGTCGCCCGCATTACTGCTAATCCAAATGATGTCATCGATATAGTCTTGCCAGTGCTCACCGAGGAAGCGATCGAGTCCAAAATCTAGTATCTTCTGTTTGATATAGTCTCGTCCTAGATTAGGTGCGTCACGCTTGTCAGGTGAATCCTTTGTCCAGTCGCGATCGCGCATTACTCCACTTACATCGTTCGCAATTAACCAAAGTTTGTAGTCAGGAAACTTTTCGTAGTCATGCAAAAGATATGACGTGATGTACACCCGACATTGAACATCTCCACAGTAAGACTTAACTTGATTCTTCTGAACGTCTTGCTGTTTCAGATATCTAAGAATGCGATAGGTTGGGAAAAGACCATTTAACAAATGTGCCAGCAGGGATTGATCTCCTGCGCTGCGCCGACTCAGTGGAGGCTTGCCCTCCTTTTCACGCTGTTCAGCTACTCGTGCTTCAATTCGTTCAAAGAACAATCCACCTTTAGCCGTTGCGCCTGCTAGTTGCCGCATCAAGTTGGGCAAAACAATCTCTGCAAAATCCCTCAGAATTTCATCATTCGCATTCCCTGCGGATTCTCGAATCGCTTGCTTGAACAATGAGATAGTCAGTAACTCTGGCTCACTAATTTCTTTCTCATCTTCATCTTCTCGTTCAGCCTCAAAATCTAGAAGCTGATCATCGTTCAACAAATCTAACTGTTGATCACTCATGAAGCATTTCTCCAAACTTGTCGTAGCTCGTCTAGACAAACCCACTGCCCGTTTCGCTTGATCTCGATATACTCCCAGCCGTTTACAGATCCACCGTTAACCTTTGTGGCTAGAGGACTTGGTTTGTCAAATTCTTCGCCTTCGTAGATTACAGTTCCTCTTGATGAGACTTGAGCGTTGGTAACGTAGCTATAGCCAGTCAGTTTGGCTCTATCTTGTTTCAAGCGAATTCGGATTTGAGTCTTTTCTGACAGGAGTCCCATATCAAATAGTTGTGCGATTCTGACATGAGAATGCTCACACGAATCTTTAGAGGAAACCTGTTGAGCCTCACTGATGTGAGCAGGCTGAGGAACCTTACCAAAAGATCGTTGCTGTGAGTTTTTCAACTTCGAGATAGGGAGATCAACTTTTAGATCTAGCTGTTGAGGCATAGTTTCTGGAGCAGGTAAAGATATGGTCTGTTGGAAAGCCTTGGTCTGTCTAGACTGCAACCATTGCAGCAGATCAGCAGATAACGACAACGGCATTTGCTCCAGATCAGCATCGGTGAGTTGAAGAAGCATAGAGATTCTCTCTGCGGATGTTTCTACAAGTCTGACAGATCTTTTCTAATTTTGCAAGGGTTACGATAGCAATACGATTGAAAAGGTTACGATGGACATACGAGTAGGGAAAGTGAAATAGGTGAGGTATTCTTATATATAAGGAGCAAGAGGCAAAGCAATGCCTGTACAAATCCCGTCTTCGGGACTGAAACACGATCGCCATCCGATTTGAGGGCGACCCTCTTTCTCCCCAAGCTTCTTAACAGATCCATGCGTCGTTCTCCTTGGGTTTCCAGTGCCAGATGGAGGTTTCTAGCATGAGGGCTGATTGCCCGAAGGCGATTGTATAAGCCGGATTTGGGTCTTCAGTACGTTCGCTTAAGCCATATGCCTGAAACTGCATCGGTAATCCCAGCTTGGTGCGTAGAGTCGTGCGATCGTGGTCAGAAACAAAGCACACCATTCCACGCTGATAGACTGCCCGCCTCAGTTGTGTAGGAATATCCGTACCCTCAATTTCCAACCGCTTTAGAATCTGCACTCTACCCAGTCGCTTAATCGTACTGAGATCATCTTGTGCATAGTAAAAGTACCAGTTTTCTCGTACTTCCCGGTAATCTCTCAGCTTGAGATAGCACAATGCCTCCTGAAATCGCTTTGGTGGTAGTTTCGCGGCTCTAACTCGCTCCAGAAAATCATCTTTCTCCATGAGTTCAAACACAAAATTACTCAGCAGCCCCGGCAAGTTGTAGGTTTTAAATCGTTCCTGTTCGGGTTCGCCTGGATTCGTTACATCGTACACAGCACAATCAAACTGACTACTGCCCCGAAACGAACGAGCTTCGTCAATGATTTTGTGTTGCTTCTCTTTCAAGCAGTGATATACCTGTCCCCGCTTTTTTGACATCTCAAACCGGAATACCTTCTCTGTATCAGCTTTAAAACCATCTGCTGCATCTGGATAAGTTGACTTCATGTGAGCCGAACATAACTCATTCCACACATAGCAAGATTGCACACTGCCCCATCGCTGCGGATAACCTTCAAACTGATTTCTGTGCGTCCAATGGTCTCGAATTGCCTGACTAAAAGAAACGCGATCGCACTCTTGTTGATCGTTTAGCCCTCCAGCTTCTCCAAATAACCGACTGACTAAGAAATTTGGAATCAATGCATACGCCTGATACGGTCGAGGTAAAAAATCGGGATGTCTGCCCAATCTGCCAAATCGTTGAATAAAGTTACCTGCATCAGAGGCTTCAAACACCAAAAAATTAATCTTAAAGTCAACACCAACGTCAATAGTTGAGGTTCCGATGAGTAAATCAGCTTGAGTGATGGACTGCGATCGCTCTGTCTCACCTGTCAAACTGGTATTGACCAAAACTCGGAGACTATATCGCTCAAATAGAGGCTTCAATAACCCCAATAGTTTATAGACAGACGCGATCGAATTTAGAATGAT
>JBBSCL010000151.1:0-7115 GCA_038250345.1 Leptolyngbyales cyanobacterium | reverse complement strand
CTGATTCTCCTGGGTCGAGGCTGTGCCATTGGTTAGCTGCTTGACGGCTTCCACATCCCCGGCTTTGGCGGCTTTTTTGATGTTCCAATCTAGATGGGCGTTGTCGATCGCCTCCTCCTTAACACGAGAACTGGTGTCAAAGTGCTTTTCGAGAGCATCAATGATGCCCACTCGCCGCGACATGGTTTGAAACTTGCGCTCGGTGCTAAGAAGTCGAGTCATCAGTTCAAAGTGCATCGGGTCGTCGCAGATTTCCTCTAAGATGCTCCACTCATCTAAACCAAGGAAGGACTGATCGCTACTAGAACGAAAATCCTGAAAGCGATCGCCTGTAACGGCTTCATAAATGCGAGGAAGGGTATCATCAAATTCATGCTTCTCTTCTAGCCAAATGCGGCGGATTTCGCTGAGTTCAGCCAGCGAGATCAACTCAATATTTTTCATTTCAGGAGGTGCGTTTTCCCGCACGATCGCCTGGGTTTCGAGTAGGCGACGCAGTAGATGTTCCCGCCAGGATTTGATGTAAGGGCCAGGAACATTGGTGACTTCTTTGGCTTTTGAGTCTTCAGCATCGCGCTCAAACAGATGAACATTGCCGCTGATGCGTCGAAAATCGCGGTTTTTACGTTCCTGAAGACGCTTTTCGTCGTTGCGAAAGTCGAGTTCGCTGCGAAAGTCGAGCAGGGGTTGCATCCAGTCTTTAGAGTCGTCGTTGAGAACCATCGCTTCCATCGACTTATCACGATCGACGAGTGTGCAAACCCAGCAGCCAAAGCGAGAACTGCCGCAGCTTGGAGTGGAGGTATCGACTACGAGCGGACACTCGTTATCGGCGGTTGCGCCCCGATAGATGGTAAACAGATCTTTGTTACTGTGTTCCCAGGGGTTTTGCCACTGCATGAGATACAGCCAGACTTCATCGTTTCCCCAGTCTTCGATCGGGCTGTAAATCAATGAGTTAGGCAGGCTGGCGTTGGGGCTGAGTCTCTCTCGGACTCGCTTTTCGGCATGTTTTGCCATCGTTGCGGCGCGTTTTTGGCTTTCGGCTTTGCGGGTGCCCAGTACCAGGATGGTTTCGCCGCTGGCTCTGACGATATCGCGGATAAAGCGGTTGGCAGGATGGATTTTGAGCCGTTCGGTACACCAGCGAAATTTTTGACGCGGTGCAGGATAGCCTTTGCCAAGCAGGTTGACCCAAAAGCTATCTTGAACTTCAGGTTGAAGCTGATGGGGCTGGAAGGGCAAGCCTTTTTGTTGAGCGGCGATCGCCATCCGTTCTAAGGATTGACGAACCCAGGTAGAAATGATGGGATTTTCAACGAGGGTGTCGGTGGAGATGACGTGGACAGGTTTGGTGCGTTGGTGGGAAGGAAGAGCCGCGATCGCGTTCCACACTAGCTGAAGCACCGCTGTCGAGTCCTTGCCACCAGAATAGCCGACGATCCAGGGAATTGCGTCAAGGCAGTAAAGCTCTTGAATCTCAGTTGTTAGTCGTTCCACATCTTGCTTGATCGTCTCTGCCAGAACAGGTTTGGTTAGGTTTTGTGTATCGTCTTGATTCAGAGTCATCGCTGTGTGCTGTTTAAGAGATTTTCTTCTTCAGGCGTTAAAGGCAAGCCTAGAGCTTTTTTCAAATAGCTAATCATAAAGCTTCTAGAAGTCCGGTTGTTGTGGACGCTGCCACCTGTAATGACTGAGTTTTGCCAATCTGGATTTGTTCGCTCCCAATTAATCTTTCGCAAGGGCTTTAAGCGCTCTGTCCAGTCGTCGGGGTAAAGAGCAAGCAACGCAGATCCCGCCCCGCCTAAGCCAACAAGAGTAACTGCATGGCTGTGAACATAGTCGCGGCGCATGTCACCCGCTACAATTTTTTTCTGTAAGACGTTCTGCCAATCAATCATTTGATCGCTAACTGCATTCCAGTATTGAGCAGCAATGCTTGTTTGTTTGTCTAAATCAACATTTTTATGATTGGATAACAACAAATTTGTTGCGGTATAGATGCCGCTGAGAGTGAACAGCTTGCTAGAGCGAGGGGGAAGGCTGCTACGTTCAGGGTCGGTAAGTTTGTCAAAGACTTTCACTGCTTTCATCACTGCTTTTGACAGTACAGCCTTGCGATCGCGGTAGTCATATAAGATGCTGAGTGACTGATCTGGACGAGCAGCATATCGATTGAGGTCAGTAAACATTTGCTGACTGCGCTTTAATCCCACATCCAGGAAAAAGACAACAGCGATCGTTTCATCACCAATCTCTGGATTCTCTCTTAATGCCATCTCAAAGGCCGCACGTCGATGCTGCCCATCGTTGATGATGAACCGCGCATCCATCGGGACTTTGAGCAGCCCTATATCATCTGCACCCGATTGTTCAAAATTAATATCGGCGTTGATTGAAACGGTGATAGCTGAGAAGACATAGCCAGCGGGGTTATCCAGAACATACTGAGCTATTTCTGGCACCCTCGCCTTGTTTAACGTCCGTTGCGCTCTCAGCTCAGCAGGAATCTCCTCATCATCAAAGGAAAATAGTTTTGGAATCAGACGAACGGGGCACATGGAAACATAGTACTCACGTCCTGCCTGAATTCCTCTAATCGCTGGAAAAGTATGGTGAAAAGGAAGAGCCATCGCATACTTTGTATGTTTGTTTCAACGTACATAGTATGCGATTCAGAAACAAGTTTTATAATCTTTATAAATTCTATAGAATTTGGATATACTGCTTGTTAAGGGATAGGGGATACTTGCTGAAGAGTGCTTTTAGCTTTATTATTGGGGGATATGTATTTGTGCCTTGGATATATGCTGATAGCGCTGTACAGGAAATGAGTGATGGTGTCACCCTTTATGATTTATCAAAGATGCGTGGTGTAAATGCTGTTTTGAGCCGTATTCCTCAAAATATCAACGGTATCTATGCTTGGTATCGTCGTTTCAGTTTTAATGAGAAAGCATTCGATGATCCAGAAGTATTTATAGCAGAGATCTTAGGGGAAATCTATAAGGATCACTGCGCTGAAAGAGAAGGTCAACTTCCACCAATGTATAGAGTTGCTCTTAAGCCAGGAACTTCATTTGCTAAAACAGATTCATTAAAAAAATTTTCCGCTAGTAAACCTTTTCGCAAGTTTGTTCTAACTCTTCTAGAAAACTCCCTAGTATTTCAGCAACCTCTGTATATAGGTAAAGCTACAAATTTGCAAAATCGCATTCGCAATCATTTAAGTGAAGGTAGTCGATTAAGAGAGCGCTTAAGTTTAGCCGGACACAGCATTGATCAATGTCGATTACTCCTCGTAGGGATGCCCTCTGAATCCCTCGGATTATCTGAATCTCTCGGATCAAGTGATGTAGACGCTGAAATTTTTGATTCTGAACTTCCTGAAACAGAACCAGAGTTGCTAGTAGAGGACATTTTATCTAGACTCTTTCTGCCATCGTTTACCCTCAGATACGGATAAGAAATATGTTCATTATCTCAACAGGGCAGAACAAGGCAAGATTTAACAGGCCAATTTATGGCTTGACTGGCTCATATACTCTGTCTGAGGGAATAGCACTGCCCTATTTTCTCTCTCTGCTTGAAATTGATAGAGCGATTGATGAATTAAGAATTGCAGAACAAGTTCCTCCCTCAATCGAAACAAAGTGGTCGCTCAAAGAACTATTTCAACGTGAGATCGATGAAACAAGGGTTAGAAATGACATCATTAAAGGCTATTTGCTAGACCCAAGAAAACTAAAATTTTTTAATGCAATCACAATTGTTTTGATGCCTAGAAGCGTTGATGGAAAAATCCTAGATACTTTCGATGAATTGGAGCCTACTGAGCCGCCTGCAATTCCTTGGGATAGTTCTGATACTGAAGACGCTTTGTGGAAGCAAGAAGGAATTAAAGTTTCAAATTTTGGTGGCGTACAATTTGCATCCTCTGGCTTATCGGCAAGATTGCGATGGGATGAGGACCACGTACTTGCTGTTGCTGTAGATGGTCAGCACAGATTATGGGCTTTAAGAACTTTTAGAGAGGATACAAGTTTTAGAGCTGGTACTCTTCTTAAAGCTGAAAAACAAACAAAAATTCCTGTCATTTTTATATTGCTTCATCCTGAAGCAGGTTTCCAAAATAATCAGAATCAGACTGACTATTCTATACGAGGAATATCTCGCGAATTATTCACAGATCTCAACAAAAATGCAAAGACTGTTGATAGAGCACGTGAATTAATTCTAGATGATAGAAGTATTAATGCTCGCTGTGTTAGGACTCTTCTCACTGAGAAAACTGCTGAGGATAGCGGTTGCCTAATTCCGCTATCTTTAGTTCGATGGCAGGATGATTCTAATCGATTTGATACATCGTATTACATTAATTCTCTCGTGCATCTTGATTTGCTTATTTCTGGTCTTTTGGATCTCCAATTACCAAAAGATCCAATGGAGCGGAACCACGTTAAAGCATTCATTGATAGTGTTAATCTTGCTTTGGGTATCAATAAGCGTGAAGTAGAGTATGAGGGTAGATCCCTTAGCCAGTACTATCGAGAGGATTGCTGTGATGACGAAGGAGAGCCACAAACTCCCTTTTCACGATTGCCTGACAACTATCTTGAATCAGCCGTTGAAGGCTTTAAATTAAATTTTTATCCCTGGCTTATAAAGCTATTGATAGAATTCAAGCCATATAGAAACTTGCTTATCTATGCACGTGAAAGAAATCTCATTGAGGGAGCTTTTGCGAACTTTCAAGCTCAAACTAGCAAACATAGGGGCATTATTCGTGATCAGGAAAATGCTAGGGATAGTGAATGGCTAAAACGGGAAATTTTACAACCTCAAGAAGATATTGCGAAAATGAAAGAAGAGCAGTGGGCGTTCAAAGCTATCTTTCAAAAAGCAATGATTCGACTAGGAAAAGTAATTGAGTTTAAATATAAAGAAGACCACCTTGGTAATGTTGATGATTTACTAACTTTCCTTGATCGATTATATGATGACAAAATCCTTAGACTGGATGCCTCGCTTCCTGATAATCCTTTTCGACTCTGGACTTTTGTAGCCTTAAACCCAGGAAACGACAAGATTAAAGTTGCAAAGACTGTAGAGGATAAAATCTTTTCTCTTCTCAGTCTTTGGTATTACGGCACTCGGAAAATTCAGTTGGACGCTTTTAATGCTGCTCCGCATCCGTCTTCCCGAAAACTGCTCAACTTTTTTGCAGCAGACAAAAATACTGCTCAATGGCCAGATTGTAAGAAGTTGTTTGAAATTCTGTATAGAGGCTTTGATACAACTGCTTTCTTTGGTAGAGATGCAGAACAATTAAGTGTTAAGCAGAAAGATGATCTTGTTCGCAGTAGATTTAGTGCTGTTTTTGCTGCTGGTTTACC
Organism: Leptolyngbyales cyanobacterium; assembly: GCA_038250345.1. Taxonomy (GTDB): domain Bacteria; phylum Cyanobacteriota; class Cyanobacteriia; order Leptolyngbyales; family Leptolyngbyaceae; genus ULC077BIN1. The sequence goes on along the minus strand of JBBSCL010000151.1, from coordinate 1,719 downwards.
TGATTTTCCTAAAATGCCTACTGCTCAATTAACTGATGAAGGATCTTCTCTGAATGATTCTGAAGATGAAACAATTCCTAATAAACTGGAGATTGAATTAGATAACTAGCAACATGATGCTTTGCACTCATCACAATGACAGTTTGGAGGACATTGATAAGGTTCGGCATACACAAACTGAAAATCCAGAAAATCAACAATTCGCTTAATTAGCTTTGGTTTGTAGTGGGTGACTCCGAAGCAACAACAGTATTCAATATCTTCTCTTCCGTCAGTGAAGCTATACCACCATTCTTCAACACTGGTATCAAAGGCTTCAACCTCCTTCATAAATTGCTCTGCTTCCTTGGGAGTATCGGTCACAATTTGAAACTGAAATAATCTTTGCGTTGTAGGCATAGCTTACTCCACAGGAATTTGCAAAGTAAGAATGCTCATCACTTCGCCCGGAGTGGGGGCAGGTAGTAGCGGACTCCAAGCCCCAACCTCTGCAAAACCCTTGACGTGAAGCAGGTGAATTACATGGGTAACTCCCTTTCGAGAACCGATCGCCAAAAGTCTAACAGTCTCTTTACTTGGCTGTGGTGCTAGGGAAATATCTAATGCAATACGAAAATTAGGTTCTTTGCTGGTATCCCCTAGAAAACTTGTTTGCATGGCGCATACCAAATGGTTTACGTCCTTTATCTTAGTAGACGCTTTGGTATACGTCAACCATTAGGTATACTTTCGTGAGGACATCCCTCTCTGCAACGATCAGGGCATGGGAAAAGCCGGACGAGTTCTAAAGCAGGTTTTAGAGAAATATGACATCACTCAGTACAGCCTCGCGGCTGCGCTCGGTATTGAGCGTACCAACGTCTATCGCTGGGTGCATGAGCAACGCGATCCAACGTCTGAAACAGTGGTTGATATTGTGAAAGCTTTGCACAGCCTTAATTCTGAAGCAGCAGAAGAGTTTGTGCAACAATATCTGGGTGATATTGCCCAAGGGAGAGAAGACTAGCTCATAAAACGACTGAGATCAAATTCTTCTTCTGCCTGAACATCCTTCATTTCTCGTTCTGTACTCAGAAAGATCAAAAGAGATTCTGTATAGTTCACCGATCCCTTCAAAGCCCCCGCAAGAAGCTCTAGTCCTGCATTAGCATATTCTTCAAAAATCCTGACTCGCTCCCCCTCAGCTTCATCTGTAGAAGCGAGAATTCTCGGTTCATTACCACTGGTAACAGCCAGCAGATTGATCACCTGATCATATCCTTTGCCATAGAAGATGTCTTGACGAATTGGATCAATCGACTTGGAATATTCTGTGATGGTTTCCCGTCTGCCCCGCTTCATTCCCAGTGCTGCGGCAAAGACCAGCGCATCTGCATAAGACTGAAACGGGCCAGGTGTATCCTCTGTGGCTCGTAACGCTTTTAGAAATTCAGTTTTATCTTTTGCAACCTTAATACGTATGTCTGCCATGTTTGTGTGGGTGAGTGGGCGAGTAGAACGGGAGGTGTATTTGAAGAATGCTATATCATCTCGTTTTTTTATCCTTGTCAATCTCTTTCAAGATTTCTGCAATTTTAGTTTTCAGATCTGGCAAATCCTGTTCAATAATTGTCCAAACTCTTGCTAAATTAACCTTCATATAGCCATGAATCAGGACATCTCTCAAGCCAGCAATTTGTTGCCAGCGCACATCAGGACTGGCTTGCCGCAATTCTGGAG
>JBBSCL010000150.1:0-7146 GCA_038250345.1 Leptolyngbyales cyanobacterium | reverse complement strand
GCGATCGCCCAAGCCTGTGATACTCATCAGGTGCCTTACCCTAAGCTGATTTCTGAACCAGGGCGATCGCTGATTGGCTCTGCTTGCGTCACCGCATACACTATAGGCGCACAAAAAATCATTCCTAACCTGCGTACCTATTGGTCTGTAGACGGCGGTATGTCCGATAATCCTCGCCCAATTACCTACCAATCGGTTTATCGGGCAGTCATCGCCAATCGAATGTCTGCACCGCTAACAGAAACTATTACGATCGCCGGAAAGCACTGCGAATCGGGCGATGTGCTGATTAAAGATGCCAAATTAGCCGCTGCGGCACCGGGAGATGCCCTCGTCATTCCGGCGACAGGAGCTTACAATTACAGCATGTCATCCAACTACAATCGTATTCCTCGTCCCGCAGCAGTATTGGTTAACGATGGCGAAGCAAACTTGATCTTGCAGCGCGAAACCAATGATGATCTGACTCGTCATGATCGGTTGCCAGAAAGGTTACGACAAGGGAGCGATCGAGTCTCAGGGTAACTGAGCCTGATTGCACAGCATGGCATGACCTCAAACGGCGCAAGGTTCAACCAGATCAATGGGAGATTTGTTGAGGCAATGGCTAGCGAACCCTAGTTGGACAAAATCCTTAAGCTTTTTAGCCTTCCAAAACCTGCTCACCAGATTTCTGCCTGAAAATATTGCCGAAGCAGTGTGGTCGCTGTTGGATGTTGGGTTGGTCATTACCCTGACTTACATGATGCTGGTCATCATTGGTGAACGACGAACTCTTTGGATGGTACGGGGGTTTATCGTCCTCATGCTGGCGGCTGCCGTTAGTACCCGCTTGGAGCTAAGACTGCTTAGCTTTGTGTTGAGCAATCTGGTGGTTGGTTCTGCCGTCGCAATGGCATTTATTCTGCAATCAGAATTTCGTCGTTTTCTAGAGCAGTTGGGTCGGGGTCAGCTTTTACAACTGATTCAGCCTTATCAACGGAGCGCTCACAAGTCTACCGATACGGTCGATGAACTAGTAGACGCGGTGAAAGAACTCTCCCAAAATCGCACAGGCGCATTGATGATTATTGAAACCGCAAGCCCCATTGATGAACGCGACTTTTCGGTGCCGGGAGTGCGCCTCAATGCAGAAGTCTCAAAAGAGCTTCTACAAACCATTTTCCAAACGACTACATTGTTGCATGATGGAGCAGTGCTGATTCGCGATACACGAGTGGTGGCGGCTGGCATAATTTTGCCATTGTCTGAACAAACTGCTTCTCGTCAGTTGGGCACTCGTCATCGGGCGGCAATGGGAATTACCGAACGGGTCGAAAACTGCATTTGTGTGGTTGTATCTGAAGAGACAGGCTCTATTTCCTTAGCGGAGCGGGGTATGTTAAATCGTCCTTTAACGAGCAGTAAACTAAAAGAGCTTTTGGATGCGCGCTTATCCCAGTCCGTCGATCGCGAAGCGGTTGCACCTAATTTGCGAACCATTGGTCGCCAATTGGCTGCTAATTCGTGGTCATTGATGAAACAAGCAATACCATGGCGCAAACATAAAAAGTAGATAAAGACTAGACAAGCGATGCACCCAAATTTCCCTAGCCTGAGCTTCACTAGACTTAGGGCACAATCGATGGAGAAACCATGACTGCACACTCAGTTGCCTTGCAAAAGTTGCCTGCTGACCTTCTACAAGATCGGTTGCCAAAACACGTTGCTGTGATTATGGATGGCAATGGTCGTTGGGCGAAGCAGCGCGGGATGCCTAGGGTTCGGGGGCATCAACGGGGAGCGGATGTTTTAAAAGAATTGCTCCGCTGTTGTAAAGATTGGGGTATTCAGGCGCTGACGGTCTACTCTTTTTCAACCGAAAATTGGGGACGACCTCTAGAGGAAGTTGAATTTTTGATGATGCTGTACGAACGAGTGCTTCGACGAGAACTGGAGGAACTGATTCGGGCAGATGTCAAAATCCGGTTTGCAGGAGATTTGAGTGCCTTGCCTGAGATTCTGCGGAATCGAATTGACCAAGCTGTGGTGGCGACCCAAAATAATCAGGGGATTCAGTTTACGGTTGCAAAAAACTACGGTGGACGGCAGGAGATTGTGCAGGCGTGTCAGGCGATCGCTCAAAAAGTTCAGCAAGGACTAATTGACCTAGAGCAAATTGATGAAGCTCAGTTTGAGCGCCATCTTTACACTGCTGGCATTTGTGACCCCGATCTATTGATTCGCACTAGCGGCGAAATGCGGCTCAGCAACTTCTTGCTTTGGCAAATGGCGTACAGCGAAATCTATGTTACCGATACGCTATGGCCAGACTTCGATCGCACCCAATTTCATTACGCCCTCCGCGACTATCAACAGCGCGATCGTCGATTTGGAAAATTGTGAGCCATGGGTTTTTGGATTTAGTCTGATGTCGGCGATCGCCCTACTGTTAAGGGTAAGCTGGAGAGAGGGCTTCGTCGGTTTGTCTAGCGCTAGCACCGGAATAGATCAAGCCGCGCTGCATATCCAGCGTGATAATTTCGCCTTCTCGAATTGCGGAGGTGGCATCTTTCACGCCCACGATCACCGGAATTCCCAGCCTTAAACCAATTACAGCAGCATGGCTGGTTAAACTGGCATCTTCCGTAATAATTCCAGAGGCTTTTCGCACGGCTTCCATCAAATCAGCGCTGGTTCCAGACGCGACTAAAATTTCCCCTGGGTTAAAGTTACTTGCCTCAAAGCCGTTGTGTAGAATTCTTGCTCTACCGCTAACCGAGCCGCCTTGCCCAATGCCAATCCCTTTACCGCGGACCGCCGTGACGACTTCGACTTTGACCAAATCTGTGGAGCCGGAGACACCTTGGAGTGTACCAGCCGTCATCACCACCAGATCACCTTCTTGTAGCAGGTGATTTTCTTGGGCAACGCTAACGGCTGCCTGAAAGGTTTGTCCAGTAGATGGCAGATCCAAAACTAGCAAGGGTTTTACGCCCCAGACGAGTTGCAGTTGCCGCGCCACATCTACATGAGGCGTAATCGCCAAAATTGGCTTTTGGGGACGAAACTTAGACACATTCCTAGCCGTTGCGCCGCTTTTAGTTAGGGTCATGATGGCAGCAGCATCCAGTTGTCCGGCAATCCGCGCGACTGCTTGACTGATGGCATTGGGGATCGATCGCCCACTGTCAGTCATCTGCCGAATGGGTGGCTCTTGCTCAATCCGTAGGGCAATCTGCGCCATAGTTTTGACGGCTTCGATCGGGTATTTGCCTACTGCCGTTTCATTCGACAGCATAATCGCATCGGTGCCATCTAGAATGGCGTTTGCCACATCCGAAACCTCGGCGCGAGTCGGGCGAGGGCTATTTACCATACTGTCGAGCATTTGGGTTGCGGTAATCACCGGGATACCGCGACGGTTTGCTGTGGCAATCAGGCGTTTTTGCAAAATTGGCACATCTTCAGCAGGCAGTTCCACGCCGAGGTCACCCCGCGCCACCATCACGCCATCGCTAATGGAAAGGATTGCTTCCATTTCCTGGATTGCTTCATGCTTCTCAATCTTGACGATCACCGGCACTTGCTTGCCAGCGGCAGAAATTAACTCTTTAATTTCCAGCACATCTTGCGGATTGCGGACAAAGCTAAGCGCGACCCAATCAACGCCTTGATCTAACCCAAAGGTTAAGTCTTTGCGGTCTTTGTCCGTGATCGCCTTGATAGACAAATACACACCGGGAAAGTTCACGCCTTTGTTATTGGAAAGCACGCCACCGACTACCACTTGGCAATGCAGTTCACCCGCCGATCGCTTCACTTCTTCCACGCGCATTTCCACCCTGCCGTCATCTAGCAAAATGGTGGCACCTGCGGGCACTTCATCGGCAAGTAAGTCATAGGTAACGCAATTCATGGTTTGGTTACCCGTCATTAGGTTACTCGTAAGAATATAGCGATCGCCCGTTTTCAAAACAATCGAGCCATCTTCAAACCGCCCCAGTCGAATTTTTGGTCCTTGCAAATCCTGCAAAATTCCTACGGGCTGATTCAACTCGAAGGAGAGTTGCCGAATCAACCGAATACTCCGCTGATGATCGTCGTGGGTGCCATGGGAAAAATTGAGTCGAAGAGTGGTTGCGCCAGCCTCAATCAGCGATCGCAGCACATCAGGGCTACTTGTCGCGGGACCAATCGTTGCAACAATCTTCGTTCGGCGCTGGGATGCTTGCAATTGCATGGATGACTATGAGGGTAAAGATTACTTAAAACTCAAACATTTCTAGATTGGAATACTAGATTGGAATACCTTGTTGGAACCTTTCCGGCTCTCTACTCTATTCCGTACTTTTCTCAAGTCTCCGGTCGCTTTTATCTAGAAAAATTGTATGAAAAGAATTGACTGAAATTTAGCACTGAGATGGAGCCTGAGAACGGGATTTGACAGAAGAGTTGAACATGGGGCAAACACGGAGCAGTTTGCAAGAAGGTGTTTCAAGTCAGCAAAGGGATACTATCACGTTATTGGGGCAATTCAATTTGCCATTCTTGCAGCGCGATCGCGATCCCGTGGCACAACTCAGGGGAAATATCTGGGTTAGCCTGCAATGCTGCTAGCTGCTGATGGGTTTGTTGCGGTTGAATCTGCTTCAGCGCCGCGATCGCGTGTAGCTGAACTCCCGCATCCTGACTTGCCAAAAGCTGGATCAATGGATCGACAGTCGATGGCTGCTGGAGTTGACCGAGTGCCAGCGCGATCGCCTGTTGGATTAGGGAATCTTGAGCAAATGGGATTAAAGATCGAGTCAGCGCTTGAGCCGCTGCGCCTTTTAGGCTGGGATCAGTCCACCGTCCCAGAGCGATCGCAATTTCTTGATCCACCTGAGCGGGTTGACAACTCGGATTGTCTAACAAACTTATTAGGACGTTGAATGCAAAAGGTGTGGCAATCCATGCCAGCGCTCGCACGATCTCTATTTGCAGGCTTGCGGACGTATTGGCAGAAGCGATCGCGCGACTGAGAGCATTCACTGCCGCATCTGTGCCGATTCGTCCGAGCGCGATCGCGGCTTGTTGGCAAACGCTGATATTCAAATCCCACAGGAGATTGCTCAATAGGCTGACCAAACCCAGTTCATCAGTCAAATCGGTGCGAACGGCTAATCCAGCGATCGCGGCGCGGCGAACGGGCGCTGCCAAATCGGTTAAGGCTTGAATCAGGACGGGCGGCACTTGCAGATCGTGAAAGCTGCCGAGAGCCTCAATCGCCATTGCCCGAATCGTAGAATCTTCATCTTGCACCACCGTTAGCAAAGGCGCGATCGTGGCAGAATGGCGAATCTGCGTCAGGGCTTGGACGGCAAGTAAGCGGGTTTCCGAGGCACTTAACAGATCGGTGAGGGGGGCGATCGCGCGGGTGCCAAATTTTGCCAATGCCTCAGATGCCATTTCGCGCAGGTCATCCTCTTCAGAGTTGAGCAGTTCCACCAATGCCTGAATTGCAGCAGGATGTTTGGCATCGCTTAAAAGGCGCACTGCAAACCAACGAGTCTCTGGCTCCTCGTCTTCATCTTTCACCAGTGTAATTAGCGGTGAAATTGCGGCTTCGCCAAAGCCAGGAAATATTTTAGCAACGTCCCAACATTCTTGAAAGTCGCCCAATTTGAGGACAGCGATCGCGAAGCTGACCAACGCTGCAATTTCGTCTACAGATAATTGCGTCCAGTCGCTTGTCTGGTGGTGGTGCTGTAGCGCTTGAACCACGGTTGACCAGTTTCCCTGCTGGGCAAGGTCTTCTATCTGGTTGACCCAACTCACCATGACTTAACGCACCATGACCCAACTGACCATGACACGGGCATTATCGCTTTCCCAAAAAACTAAAGGCGCGAAACTTATGTGCCTGTAGTTCAATTCTTCCTGCAAGGCGATCGCAGACTAGATGACACAGTTCAAAAATCAGTTCATCTTCCACCTTGTAATACGCTAGCGTTCCTTCGCTGCGTCGGCTTAACATGCCGGCTTGAACCATAACCTTCAAATGCTTAGAAACATTTGCCTGACTGGTATCCATTGCTTCCACTAAATCCTGTACGCATCGTTCACCATCTCGAAGCAGATTCAATATTCTGAGACGGGTGGGTTCACCCAAGATACTGAAGTAAGCAGCCAGTTGTTCAACAACTTCTGGCGGAACCGGCTGGGAAGAGTTCATTGGCAATTATGAAACAGTGTGAGAAGCGTTGATCCCCAGATTTTAACGAGTCACCCGGAACATCGCAAGGGAAGAAGTGTTCTGCAACTAAACTTTATTAGAGCTTTATGGGTGTCAATTTATCCCAAAGTCTCTAATTTGTCACTGATTTTTCACGGAACCGCCATCACGGAGTTACCCGCATTAAGGGCTGATTGTATTCCACCGGCTCCCCATTCTGAACCAATATTTCAATAATCTCTCCTGCCACTTCCGCCTCAATTTCATTCATCAGCTTCATCGCTTCGATAATGCACACGGTTTGCCCCGACCGAATGCGATCGCCCGGTTCAACAAACGGCAGTTCATCCGGCGCGGGCGAACGATAAAACGTTCCGACCATAGGAGACAAAATTTCGAGATAGCGGCGATCGCTGTTGGGTGGCAGCGTCACGGTCGTAGATTGCGCGGGTGCAACATCTGAAGATTTAGCATCCCCTCCTGATAGTGGCGAGGGTGACAGTGGGAAAATCACTTCAGGCGTTCTCACGCGATTGTCCCCCGTCAAAAGCTGTTCGTCTCCGCGCAACCCTCGGCGGATAGTTAACTCAAAATCGGAGCTTTTTAGCGTTAACTCTGCAATATCTGTCTGGTTAATCGCGGCTAGCAGTTCACGGAGTTCATTCAAATTCAACGACACAGTGTGTGCAGACCTCTTAGATAGGGGCTAGATGATAATGATAGGAGCTTAAAAATTTCAACTCACCTTACTCTCGACCCAAATAGCTATCTGTGCGAGTGTCAATCTTAATGCGCTCACCTGTGGTAATAAACAGAGGCACCATGACTTGGGCACCTGTTTCTACAATGGCAGGCTTGTTTCCACCCGTGGCAGTATCCCCCTTAAACCCCGGATCGGTTTGGGTAATTTCCAGCACTACAGAATTGGGCAATTCCACTTCCATAATTTT
>JBBSCL010000149.1:0-7170 GCA_038250345.1 Leptolyngbyales cyanobacterium | reverse complement strand
GGCAGCGGAAAGGTTTCCAAGAGAGGCAGTGGAGCTACATTTTGAGGCACAACCAACAAAGGAAGAGCGATCGCTGAGTGTTCCACTCTAACAGGGCGTTGACTAGGTGTCTCCACCGCTAATGTCGCTGTCGGCTTAAGTGTTACAAGTGAGGATTTAAGGCTAACTGCCGTAACGCTCAAGGGTTGAGGAGAAGGCTGCGAACTTGAAGTGATCTGAATGGAATTGACAGATTGTGAAGGTGTAGCTTGCTGCAACTGGGTAGAAGGCGTAGCAATTTGCACAATTTGCATCGGGCGGGGCGGCTCTGCGGGTGGGTTAGACGAGAGCGCAGAGGGTAGTGGAAATGCAGCAGCCGAGTTGGAAGACGCTGGTACGAGGAGTGTTGTATTTAAAGTTCCGACTGCATTTAGCCACTCGTTGCCAACTGCGGAAATCACTTGATTAGTTGCTTTAGCATTGACATCGGATAACCCATTATTCCGAAAGAAGTTTCCTCCTGGGTTAGCGGCAGTTCCCAAATCAGGACGTGACGTATCTTTGGCAAGCAATCCATGTTGCCGATTTCCTTCAACCGAATTGTTCCGGACTATTGGCTGGGCAGATCCTTGAAAAACCATGCCATTCTGGTTTTGCGTCATGCGATTGTTTGTAATCAGGGGAGCAGCGCGATCGCTCACTATCACCGCCGAGCCAGTTTGTTCAAAAATATTATCTTGAATGGTTGGCTGGGCAATTCCTGCTACCCCAATCCCTGCTGTACGATTCTGGTAAAAATAGTTATTTTGAATACGGGCGTTACTATCGTCCAGAATCACGAGTCCATGGCTATTTTCGGTAAATGTGCTATTGGTGATCAACGAGTTGCTGGAGACGATCCCCACACCATAGCCTTGTGGATTGGTCACTGTCACACCATTCAAGGTCGCCTGAGAGGTGATTTCTACGGTTAGTGATTGCGCCAAGGCTTTACTGGTTGAAGCTCCACCGCCCCGAATTACAACTTCTTGTCCTCTAGTTGCCGGATCACCTTGAACCGTTACTCCTGCTTTAAGCACAAGTGGAAAAATTTCTCCCGTTTCGCTACTGTAAGTTCCCGGAGCGAGAAGAATGGTTGTACCTGACTGTGCAGCTCTTAGCGCACGAGTAATCGTTTTAAATGGAGTGAGATCGCTGCCATTTTCGGTATCTCTGCCATCGCTAGAGTTGACGTATAGTATCTTTTGTGAGGGTTGAGCCATTTCAGACTGGGCAAGCAGGATTGATGGCTTAGTAAATACGGGTGTGCTTATACCGTTAGCTTGTAAAAAATCGATCGCATTAGCGCTTTCCGGGTGCGCGATCAAGATCGCGCCCAAACTAGCGCTTAAAAGTTGAAGTGTGAGGAGAATCCGCGCCTGAGAAAAACAGCTTAGAGAAAAAATTGGTGCAGTGGTTAATCTCAAAGTATTCTCCTAACGCTCAAATTAATTGACCAGCGATTCACTTAAACGGATTGAAGCCGCATTTAAGAAACCGATAATGCCGAGTTCAATGTACTTCATTTACTTAATTTTGCTGCACAAAAGTTTGCCAAAAAAACCAAAGATAAAGCTCCAAAAACTGATAAATCAAGCAATTGAACCGAATTAATTGATAGTAGAGTAACCACTGATCTCATACAGGGAGATAGTAATTGATGGGCGACCCATACACTCAGAATCAATTTGTTCAGCTTGCACTGTTACGCATTTTGGATGCCAATCTCGATCGCGCGCGCGAAGGTTTGCGGGTTGTCGAAGAGTGGTGCCGTTTTGGATTAGAAAATGCTGAACTAGCTGGAGAGTGCAAAGCGCTACGCCAAGAACTGGCAGCTTGGCATGTAGCGGAACTCCGGGTTGCACGGGATACCCCTGGCGATCCGGGAACTGCCCTTACCCATCCTGGGGAAGAAACCCGTGCGAATGTTCAGCAAGTGCTACAGGCAAATATCTGCCGAGTTGAAGAAGCGCTAAGGGTGCTGGAAGAATATGGGAAGGTGCATCACTTAGCGATGGCATCCGCGTGTAAGCACATGCGGTATCGGGTTTACACCTTAGAAAGTAAACTGACGAGCTTTAGCCTGCACCAAAAACTACAGCGATCGCGGCTTTACTTAGTCACCTCTCCCTCTGAAAAGCTGTATGAACAAGTAGAAGCATCGCTGCAAGGTGGATTAACTTTAGTGCAATATCGCGACAAAGAAGCGGACGACCAGATCCGGTTGGAAACCGCTGATAAGCTGTGTCAACTGTGCCATCACTATAAAGCGCTGTTTATCGTCAATGACCGAGTAGATCTGGCAGTAGCCGTTGATGCTGATGGCGTACATTTAGGACAACAGGATATCCCCTTTGCGATCGCGCGCCAGTTGCTCGGCGCTCAGCGATTGATCGGACGCTCCACCAAAAACCCTGATGAAATGCAACGGGCAATTCAAGAGGGAGCCGACTATATCGGTGTCGGTCCAGTTTATGAAACTCCGACCAAAGCAGGTAGATCCGCCGTAGGGTTAGACTATGTGCGCTATGCCGCAGACCATGCCACCATTCCCTGGTTTGCGATCGGTGGGATTGATGCGAATAATCTGAGTGAAGTATTGGCGGCTGGAGCCGATCGCGTTGCCGTTGTCCGTGCCATTATGCAAGCTGAGCAACCTACCGACACAACACGATATCTGCTCAATCAGTTTTCTAGAAGTACAAGAAGCAATGCATAGTAACGACACCCTCTAAAAAGCACTATCTGCCAGAGCCACCTCGTAAAATCTCTCCATGTTCGACAATATCTGCAAATTTCTGGCAGAAACCTTTCCCACCGACTTTGCCACCTGGCTATTGGGAGAACCCATTGCCCTCACCGAACTTAGCCCCTCAGAACTCTCTCTGGAGCCAATTAGAGCCGACTCGCTCATTCTGCTGCAATCGGAGGACGTGGTTCTGCACCTGGAATTTCAAACACAACCCAAACGTGACATTCCCTTTCGCATGATTGACTATCGGCTGCGAGTTTATCGGCGCTTTCCTCACAGGCAGATGCGTCAAGTAGTTGTCTACTTGCAACCTACGACCTCCGATCTAGTGCAACAAACGACCTTTACACTCGAAAATACTTGTCATAATTTTGAGGTGATCCGGTTGTGGGAGCAACCAACCCCTGACTTTCTCCAAGCTCCAGGATTGTTGCCCTTTGCCGTGTTGAGTGAGACTGACGATCGCGTCGGGACTCTCCGGCAAGTGGCTCAGGCGATAAGCCAAATTAGTGACCCGCGAACCCAAAGCAATGTAGCAGCATCTACATTTATTCTGGCTGGGCTAATATTAGAGGCAGAAGCGATTCAGCAAATCTTGCGGAGGGACGTTATGCAAGAATCAGTCACCTATCAGGTCATCAAAGCAGAAGGCAAGGCAGAAGGCAAGGCAGAAGGCAGCCAGGAGGCACTTCAACAGGTTGCGATGAATTTGCTGAGAGAGGGGATGGAGATTTCTGTAGTTTCTCGTTTAACAGGTTTATCAATCGAGCAAGTGCAATTATTAGCGCAGGCAGCAGGATAAACGCTCGATTCTCACTAGAATGCCGAGTGTACCCCTAGAAACTCTACTTCCGAAAACAGTAGATACTTAATAGGCAATTTCCGCGAGCCAGGAAATGGCAACTCCAAGAATCGAACCTACAATCACTTGGAAGGGGGTATGTCCTAGTAGCTCTTTCAAGCGGGTTTCTGTAAATTGATGCTCTCCTTGAAAAAATTCATCAATAATTTGATTCAGCACCCGCGCCTGCTTACCTGCCGCTTGCCTAACTCCAGCCGCGTCATACATAACGATGACCGCAAAGACGACCGCGATCGCAAATTCAGGGCTTGCCCATCCTAAAGTTTGCCCAACACCCGTTGCTAAAGCGGTGACAAAGGCAGAGTGAGCGCTGGGCATCCCCCCAGTTTCTACGAGCGCCCGGATATTTAGCTTGCCATGGGTGCCCAATTCAACCGGAATTTTAAGCACCTGGGCTATCAAACACGCCGCGATCGCAACCACTAGCACTTGGTTGTGAAGAATATCGCTAAAATCCTGCATAAGTTTCTGTGGGTGAAAAGGGTTTAAGCGTTCAGTCAATTAGTGTGCGACAGGAGAAATAAATTTTCTAGGGAACCACGAGCATTAAACACTAAATACCTAATGGGTGCGAGCAATAATGAATTCTGCCAGTGCCAGTAAGGGAGCAGCCTTTTCCTCAAAGATTGCGAGTTCTGCTTTTGCCCCATCCACTAGCTTTTTCGCTTGACAGCGAGATTCCTCCAGCCCCCAAATGCTTGGATAGGTCGCCTTCTTTGCTGTTAAATCCTTACCAGCCGTCTTTCCCAGTTCTTCTTGAGTTGCCGTTATATCCAAAATATCATCCACAATTTGGAAGGCTAATCCAATATTTTTTGCATAGCGAGAAAGTCGCTGGAGATCATCCTCAGGCGCACCGGCTAAAACCGCGCCAGAAAGAACCGATGCCTCAAGCAAGGCTGAAGTCTTATGATTATGGATGAAATTCAAGGTTTCTAGCGAAACGCCCGTCTTTCCCTCACAGTCCAAATCTACCACTTGACCACCCACTAATCCGGCTGCACCGACTGCACGACCGAGCATGGCAACCACCTTCAGCAGGTGTTCAGCGGCAACATTTTTCGTTTCCATCGCGACATGTTCAAAGGCATAGGCTAGCAGACCATCCCCCGCCAAAATCGCCACATCATCGCCAAAAACCTTGTGGTTAGTCAGTTTGCCACGACGATAATCGTCATTATCCATTGCAGGCAAATCGTCATGGATCAACGACATCGTGTGAATCATTTCGAGCGCACAGGCGGTAGGCATCGCTATGTCAATCGTGCCACCTGTTAATTCACAGGTCGCAAGGCAAAGAATTGGGCGTAGCCGCTTTCCCCCCGCCATGAGGGAATATCGCATCGCTTCATAAATCTTTTCAGGATAAATTACTGGAAGAGAACGATCCAACGCTATCTCAACTTGGGCTTGTCGCTCTGCAAGATAAGTGGGCAGGTCGAAGTGAGATTTCCGCTGGGAAGCTCGTATATCGTCCGTCATTATCATTTCATGTCCCTCCCACTTTCTCTTAATTACACAAGAATACGTGTGCATTGGCACTATAGGGAACCGATAGAATCAATATTTGCAAAGAAAGGAGTATTGACTCATGGAGTTCCACAAACAAAGCCAACTCTAATCATTCTACGGAGCTTTCTGCACTGATGGAACATTCGGCAATAGAGATTAGAGGTGTTTTCCATAGCTTTCTACGGTGTTTTTGAGCAGCATGGCAACAGTCATTGGTCCAACGCCACCGGGCACTGGGGTGAGATAGCCCGCGATCGCCCGCACACTTTCAAAATCCACATCACCAACTAAGCGAGATTTACCATCTAGATCAGTCACACGATTCATGCCCACATCAATCACCGCCGCTCCGGGTTTAACCATATCCGCCGTAATTAACCCAGGGCGACCGACAGCAGGAATCAAAATATCAGCGGTGCGAGTAATGGTTGCCAAATCAGCGGTTTGCGAATGGGCGATCGTCACTGTGGCGTTCGCTTCCAGCAGCATCAAGAATTGAGGCTTGCCCACCAAAATGCTGCGCCCAATCACAACCGCGTGTTTGCCTTTGGGATTAATGCCGTATTCTTGCAGCATCCACATCACTCCAGCCGGGGTGCAACTCCGCAATCCTGGCTCTCCTCGCAGCAGTCGCCCCATGTTTATTGGGTGCAGTCCATCCGCATCTTTGTCTGGATGAATTTGATTAAGCAAGGCAACGGCATCTAGATGAGGCGGCAGGGGTAACTGTACTAAAATACCATCGACGCGATCGTCCTCGTTAAGCGCTTGAATGGTTTGTTCTAGCTCTGCTTGAGTGGTGTCCGCAGGAAAGTGTTTGCCAAAAGAATCGATGCCTACATTCGTGCAGGCGCGTTCTTTATTACGGACATAGGCGGCGCTAGCGGGATGATCACCCACCATGAGTACTGCTAAACCGGGAGGGCGACCTTTCTGGGGTTCTAGCTGTTGAATCTGATGGATGAGGCTGGTTTGGATGCGCTGAGAAAGTGCTTTACCATCTAAAAGTTGGGCGATCGCAGGGGACATGCAGGATAAGCAGCGAATTGAGTATAAAGGCGAACTGTGACACTAAACTGTATTAACACAGTAAGCTGTTCATCAGTGTCTCAGATTCAACAGGTTCTGTGATGACTCTTCTCAATATTAATTGGCTAACTTTTAGAACAAGGCAAACAGTACTACTTCCGGGTAAACGGTGGGCAGTGCTGGGATTCTTAGTCACCCTAGTCAGTTGCGGGAATCAAGCCGCTTATGAAAGCACCAAAACGGGTAACACGGGTGAAATTGTCATACCAAAAACGACTTCAATTCTAGAGGTGCAAAAAACGGCTGACCGAAATTCAGTGGTGATCGTAAAAGGCGTGGTGGGCGATCGCGTACCCATTCTGAATGGCACCGTTTATGAACTTCAGGACTCTACTGGCAAAATTTGGGTGCTTACTCAAAAACAACCCCCCAACTCAGGGCAAGAACTCACCATTACAGGCAACCTCCGCTTCAAAAGCATCCCCCTAAATGGGCAAGAACAAGGATCGGTTTATGTGGAGCAATCAGGGGAATAACGTTCGCGTAGAGTCTCCGCAGGAGATATGGCGAGTGGCGAGTGATCAGCCTTCGCAACGTTGTACCGTTTTGAGTTTTGAGTTTTGAGTTTCAAGACAAAGAAGCATCGCCGTTTTCAGAAAGCCATCTGTCGCGTTTCAATTTTAAATTGATTAGGACTTACGCATTTGCCCCCTAAATCCCCCAATTCTGGGGGACTTTGATCTCTATCTCCCCCAGAATTGGGGGTTGGGGGGCAAATTTCGGTTGGTTTGCGTAAGCCCTGTTGATATTACAAGCCATTGCCAATCAGAATAAACGGTGCCCAATAGAGAGGATGGCGATAATTGCTGTCGTTGATCAATTCGATTTGCGCCTGCCTCAGCGCCTCCGCCTTGGAACTACCCTTTTGCAGCGCCCTATAAAATTCACTCATCAACACGGAGGTGCCGTCATCCTTGACTGCCCAAAGGGAAGCGAT
>JBBSCL010000148.1:0-7259 GCA_038250345.1 Leptolyngbyales cyanobacterium | reverse complement strand
CAGTACTTCGCCACCCACTGTCAGCAGGCGATGGCATTCGCGCAAAATGTCCTTCGCGATCGCGGTCGGAGTCTCATGAAACAGCAGGGATGCAGTGACTAAATCAAACGACGCATTGGGAAACCCAGTTTGCTCTGCTAACCCATGTCTCCATTGAATCTCTAGCCCTGCTTGAGCCGCTTTGTGCTCTGCGGCAACCAGCATGTAAGGCGAGAGATCTAGCCCAATTACCTCCGCATCGGGAAACGCTTTTTTCAACAGAAGCGTAGTTGATCCGGTGCCGCAGCCCAAATCCAAGATGCGGCGGGGTTTGCTCTGTACGGCATCAATCAGGGCTTGACGTACCCACTGTTCATTGGGCGGCAGGGCATATTGCGTAATTGGGTCGTAGGAAACGGCAGCGCCAATCGTGAGATAGCCGCCTTCGATGCCATGAAAATTTTGGCTGCTGTAGTAGTTAGGATAGGTGACGGTTGGGTTACTCAGGCGATCGCTAGCCGCCTCCCAATCGATACTTTCATAAAACCGTTTCAACTCGTCTTGATTGATCACGAGCTTTGCAATGGGAGCCAGAAAACGCTCAAAAATTGTATCTGTACGAGCTGCCATAACGGTACTTCAGGGTTAAGTGATTGCAGAGGCGAAAATAACCGGACTATTTCCTCACAGTTTAATGAATCCTGAATCGTTCAGGCAGAGTTACTGGAAAAAAATTTGGTTTTGGGACAGGAAATATTTATCCTGCGTCACCTGCTGAATGCGCTAGAAAAATTTGTGTGGCGTAGACCAGACGCACCTGTCCTTGCTCATCTGCCCAGCGATCGCCCAATTCTTCCAAGCCTCGTGTCAGTTGTTGGGTAGTCTCCTCATCCTTCGGCATGTAAGAAACACTTTGAGCACGCCCAATTAAGCTTGCGAGATCCAGCGATTGTTGATGTGAAAATTCGTGCTGCGAGACATTGCCAAAATAGGGGTTTGTCAGCAGGGGTTGTGCCGAAACCATGCGACTTTCAGCCGGATGATTGTCGGATAGCTTTTGCACAAGCTGGGTGTAGTCCTGGGTAAACGGATCATGGCGATCGCGACTATTCCAAACCAGCGCCAGTCGCCCCGATGATTTGAGAATGCGATGAAATTCTGGCAGACAGAGCGCTGGATCAAACCAGTGAAATGCTTGAAAACAGGTTACTAAATCCACAGAAGCATCTGATAATCCAGTCTGTTCCGCCGATCCTGCTTGAAAGGTTACATTGGGATGAAAAGCCGCAGCCCCCCGCATGGCGGCATTCGGTTCTATTGCCCAAACTCGTAGTCCTTGCTCCGCCAATAAACGAGACGCAATGCCGGTTCCGGCTCCTATGTCTGCTGCAACTAACTGATGGGGTTCGCCCAATCCTGCTAAAACCGCCGCGATCGCCGCGACTGGATAACTGGGTCGATGGTTCGCATAATCGATGGCTCGGTCTGAAAATCTTTCTAACGGCTGCATGGCATAAAGCGGCGTGTCATCTGGATGATTGTTTAACTGAGTCATTGTTGCTTCTACCTAATGTGATCAGCAATACACAATCTTGCAAGAGAGGATGCCTAATGTGGCGGATGTTACATAATTGCTCTTGGCTGCTCTGTTAATATTCTGTATCTAAAGGATGATAGATATCCAGGCTATTAATGTAGTCGTTCTTGAGGTGTGAGGTTCGATGGTATCCATTCAACTGTTTTACAAGGCAAAACCAAAGTTGCCAGCCATGATTTGGACAGCTTTACTCGCTTCTAGTGCTGTTGGTTTGATTAGTTCTAGTGCGATCGCGTCAGAACGCCAACCTGCTAAACCCGATGTCTCTCCACTGCTAATAGCAGATGCGGCAGCAGTTTCTAAAATCGACGATGTAATCTCCACTGCAAATAGTCTAGATAATGCAGATCAGTCCGACGAAGCTCAGCAAGATCAAGTCACTTCCGTATCTCAGCTAACCGATGTAAGACCTACGGATTGGGCATTTCAGGCGCTTCAATCTCTAGTTGAGCGCTATGGATGTATTGTGGGCTATCCCGACAAGACCTTTCGAGGCAACCGCGCACTGACTCGCTATGAATTTGCCGCTGGCTTAAATGCCTGCCTAGACAAGATTCAAGAACTGATCGCCGCTGCTACCGCTGATTTTGTCAAAAAAGAAGATCTGGAAGTTGTTAAACGACTTCAGGAAGAATTTGCGGCTGAGCTTGCTGCCCTGCGCGGTCGAGTCGATGCGCTGGAAGTGCGGACTGCAACCCTAGAAAAACAGCAGTTCTCTACTACGACCAAACTCAGCGGTAATGTTTGGTTTAACTACACGGGCGCGACTAGCTTTGACAAAAATATTCTGTACGAAGGTGTTCCTGGCGCACCAGCAGATGTTCGGTTTGCGGGCGCTAGAAATGCAAATGGTGCTCCAATTGTTTTAACCACAGATGAAGCTCAACCCACTGCCAGCTTCCTCACATGGCTCACGTTCAATACCTCGTTTACGGGGCGGGATAGTTTGGTGATTCAGTTGGCAGCAGGGAACGGCATCTCTCCTGCCAACCAGTTTGCGTCGGCAGGTTTTTTCAACTCCTTTGGTACTCCGTTTACTGATCAAACGGCTGGAGACACAAATGGTAGAGCCGATGTTGTAATTCACGATCTGTTCTACACTTTTCCCCTAGGTGACAAAGTTACCATTACCGTTGGTCCGCGAGTGAACTGGTATCGTTATTTCGACTTTAATCGCTACACTTTCTTCATCACGGGTGCCAGTAGTTTTGATTCCATCGGCAGTACGCTTTCAAACGCGGTTGACCGAGGTTCAGGCGCGGTAATTGAGTGGAACATCAGCCCAAAGCTGCGATTTGCGGCTGCCTATTTGGGTGAGAACACAGAATTTCTACCGGCTCAGTTTGGTTTCAACACCTCTAGTAACCCCAGATTTGGCGTGTTTGGTGGCACCAATACATCCACTGCCGAGTTAACGCTCTCTCCAACCCGAAACATCAATATTCGGGGATTGTATTCCTACACTCGTCAGATCGCCTATGGCAATGGGCAGATAGGCGGCGCGACGGGTGAACCCATCCCTTACGGCTATCTGGATGCGGGTCCCGGTTTTTCAACCATCGATCCAGTCACGGGTGCAATCAATGGCGGGCTGAAGTCTGCTACGTCTCACCATATGGGAATTAGCGCGGACTGGTCAATTACGCCGAAGTTCGGTGTTTTCGGGCGCTATGGTTTGGGCTGGACGACGCTTCAGCCGATTGATAAGCTGGTTCGCACTCAAGCGTTTCAAGCAGGGCTAGGGTTCCCTGACCTGGTGAAGAAGGGTTCGTTGGGCGTAATCACCTTCTTGATGCCAATGGATATTCAACAGGGACGACGCTTCTTTGCAGCAGGCGGCGGCGATGGCGGCACAATGTATGAGTTGGAGGCATCTTACTACTATCCAATTACCGACAACATTTCATTGGTGCCTGCGTTCTATGCAATTTTCAATGCCAACAATTTTGACAGCAACCCTAATATTTATGTGTTCAATTTGAGAACACAGTTCAGTTTCTAACAAGTTTCATCCTCAACATCCATAGGAGCTTTGCAGTAATGCAAAGCTCTTTTTTTGGCTGAGAGGCTAATTAGAGGCGCATAGTTTCCAAAGTGTCTGGAATCCAAAGTATCTAACTTGCCATTCGTTCCATACCTGTCATCGGCTTGCAGTCCACAAAGCTTAGGGCATCCGGATCGAGGGAAGCGGCGATCGCCGACTCCAAAACCGCTTCCACTGGGTAATCAATCTCTGCTGCACGGGCTAAAAATGCCTGCCTGATATGCTCTGGTAACTTTTCCAGAAAATATCTGGCGGTTTCAGCATCAAGATGTTGTATCGACTGGGTTACTTGCATCGTCAATCCCTCATCGGAATTTGGGCATTAAATGGCGGTTTGGTTGCCTGGATGATCAATGTTTCTAGATTCAATGATAGCGTTGTCCACTGTCGGTAATCGAGGGGATAAGCAGTAAGCCTGACATCATCGGGAGCGTATCGCGCAATCCAGCACCAAACTAAAGCTTTATGCCCACCCATAAACCGTTGTTTTGGGTTTTGAGACTTGCCAATATACAACAGTCCTTCCGTTCGATGTCTGACTGCATAAATACTATGTTTGGTTGTCAGTGCTGGGAAATTTCGCCCCACTGGAATACAGTCTTCAAAAGGTCGAGAAATAAGAGTCTGGAGAATTTCGAGGGCTTCATTTTCGGTCGAATCGGGCATGATCCTGATATCTTCAGGTGAAACGATTGGGTGAGAGTTGGACAAGGAGTGGGTCTTTTGTGGTTGCGATCGCGTCAGTCGCGGCTTGGGCAAAACGACGGGCGACAGGAGGAACGATCGCCAGTGGATTGCTAAAGCCTGAAAAAAGATGCACATTCTCTACACCCGCAACGGTGCCTACTAGCGGCAGAGAATCGCGGCTAAAGGCAATTAAGCAATGGTGCCAAGTTCCAGGCAAATCTTTCAGCGCTGGGAGAATTCTACCAATTTGGGTTCGCATTGCCTGTTCACTTGCAGCCGCATCGATCGCAGCATTGGGGTCGGTTAAGCTGCGGCTCACCTGTCCAATTCGCAGAGTGCCATCCATCAGTTGAATCGCGCCTGCATCAAGAATTGGAGGAATCAGTTCGTGCCCTGGTTCATCCCACAATGGGTCAAGTTCCACAGTGCTGGAAGTTGCCTCCAATTTGAACCGTTGAGTATTGGCAGGCATGATCAGCGATCGCAGCTTGATATCTACAGGCGGCGTTTCAATTAGCTCGGCATGGGTAAAGTATTGTTGTATTGATATTCCAGCGGATTTCAACAACTCCCGGCTCATGGCTCCCGCACAGACGACCACATTGGCACCCAAAAAGGATTCATTCTCACAGGTTACGCCACTCACTTTTCCTGCTTGTTGCAGCAATCCGGTTACCTGACCAATATGAACCTGACCGCCCAGCCGCGTAAATGCCTGAGTGTAAGCGTTAATAGTTTCTCCAAGATGGAGGTGTCCATGCTTGACGGTTAATGCACCTGCGATCGCATCAGGATTGAGCAATGGCTCTAAGTCACAGGCTTCTTCGGCGCTGACTAACCGAGGTGGAACCGCAACAGCGGCGTAGGATTGGGCGATCGCCAGCGGATCGGCTTCTAGGGCGATCGTCAGCACCAAATCTATTTCTCGAAATTGGGTGCTTTCTCCTAATTCATCAGACAAGATTGGATGTATGGCGCGTGCCTCAGCACACAGTTGGCGAGTCAAGTCTGTGGTGCCTGCCCAGTAAGCAATTCCTCCATAGCCATAGCGAGAGGAGCCTTGCAGCGTGGCATGTTGCTCTAGCCTTAAGACTGAAAATCCTTGCCGCACAAGCTCGTATGCGATCGCTGCACCTGTGATTCCGGCACCCACCACAATCCAATCAACCGATTTTGTCATGCTAAAGGCTTTCGAGATAGCGAAGCAAATCTGCCATTTCTTGAGGCGATGGCTGAAACTGCGGCATTGGAGGAGTGCGACCGCTCGTCACCTGGTGAATCATGCCCACTTCAGATTTGCGAGAAGAGACATGCCGGAGGCTGGGTCCTACAAGCCCATCTGCAAAGGTGCCATGACATCCAGCGCAATTCATCTGAAAGATAGCATTTCCCTGAGCAATGTCTCCGTGAAGCACTAAAACGCTTTGAATGTAAGGATCAGCCGTGCGAAATTGATGAAACCCTAGCAGCCCCAAAAAGGCGATCGCGATCGCTGCCAAGATACCCAGCGCAGCTTGATAAGGAAAAGTGGCTTTTCTAAGAACTTGATTGTCCAAAAGTTTTTTAAAGAATGTTTTAAGATCCGTAGGCAGTCGATCTCTTACGGATTTCCTTAGTTTAGAGCTTCTTTAGATAACTTTGCAAAAATACAACCTTAAATTGCGAACTTTAATTTGTGTATATAACTTGGCACACTCGTTCATGCGTTTCTAAAAGATCCATTTCGCTACCCTCAATTTTTGAGGCTGAACCCGGTAACATGGGAAAGAAGCTGATTTGTTGGACTTATAAGAACTAGAGGGAGTTTTACAGTGATCGAACCAATTCTTCTGGGTATTGTGCTTGGTTTAGTTCCAATCACCTTGGCTGGCTTATTTGTTGCTGCTTACCTGCAATATCGTCGTGGCAACGAACTGGGTTTATAAGTCAGGTATCTGACTGACAAAATGCCTGTAAATAGAAAGCCCAGTCACCGACTGGGCTTTCTATTTGTAATCGTATGCGGATGGCGAGACTCGAACTCGCAAGGCAAAGCCACACGCACCTCAAGCGTGCGCGTATACCAATTCCGCCACACCCGCACAAGGAACACTTAGTCTATCACGCTCTACTGCTCTTAATCACGGCGTTCAATCTAAGCTTTGCCAGCATAGCAAAAAGGTGAGATCGCAATACAACGATTCACTTAGGCAATTAGGGACGGTAAAGCCATAGCGGTAGTCCATTGGTAGACAGCTCAAACTCTAGCCAGTTTGCCCCAGCCGCCATACCCGGTAGGTTGATGATTGAGCTAAGCTGGCTTGACTCACGCGACAGCAGCCGACTGACCAAAGGCTTGCGTTCTTCTAACGTGAAGCAGCGAGTTTTTTCAGGATCTAGACCGACTAATTCGGCTGTCCACCGACGAGCATCTTCTTCTGAGCCTAAGCGATCAACTACGCCCAATTCCAACGCTTGCTGCCCACTAAATACCCGCCCATCTGCAAAGGTTTTGACGGTATCCACGGCAAGGTGGCGAGCGTCGGCAATGGTTTGGACAAACTGTTGATAGGTGACATCAATCAGTTCTTGCAAAATATGGCGCTCTGGCTCGGTCATTTCGCGATCGAATGCCAAGATGTCTTTGTAAGGACCTGACTTGATCACCTTAAAAGACACCCCGACTCGTTCTAATAAACGCTCCAGGTTATTCCCACGCAAAATCACCCCAATGCTGCCAGTAATCGTGCCGGGGTTTGCCATGATGTGTTGGGCACCCATGCCGATGTATACACCGCCGGATGCTGAAATATTGCCAAAACTCGCGACAATTTTGATCTTTTCTTGAAGGCGCTTGAGGGCAGTATAGATTTCCTGAGAGTCGCCTACTGTGCCGCCGGGGCTATCTATCCGCAGCAGCAATGCCGGAAATTTGCGCTCCTCAACCGTCTTTAATGCTTCTAAGACGTGCTT
>JBBSCL010000147.1:0-7309 GCA_038250345.1 Leptolyngbyales cyanobacterium | reverse complement strand
CAATTTCTAAAGAAGCACCCGCAGCGGTAGCCGCATTAATTCGACCATAATAGTGCCAGATATTACCAGGAAGATATTTTGCAATATTGGTTTGGAGGTATGCCTGCATCAGATCTCCGCTGTCCACTGATTGTTGAAAATCGCGGCGGAGCGTTTGGCTCCAGACCCAGCCGGCGCAAATGTGAGCCGATAATGTGATTCCTAGGGCGATCGCCAAACACGCCCATCCGGCATCGTCTAAGCGAAATGAAGTAGCACTCTGCCAGTTTCGCCTTAAAATCCCCACCAAAAAAAATACACTAGCACCCAAAATAACCCAACGTATCAGTGGTTTAAGCCGAGATAAAGTAGATTTCATGATTTCATAAATCAAGCCAATAAAATAAGCACGTCAGGAGTCCTAACGCGCTTGGATGAAAATCTAATTCAATTAAGTAAAACCGATCAACGGAAAACGCCACCTAGCTTAAATGAGTTTTAGCGCTCTAAATCCAAGGAAAAGCCCCATTGCTAATGCAAATGCACCGCCCAAAATTGCAACATAGGAAATTACAGCAGTCATTTTAAATCCGTCTCCACATTCATCGAACACAATTCATCTAAACAAACTATACAAAAGAATTGACCCCGGTAGTGCAGTAGAATCAGCCCACGGACGTTTTTCGCTAGCTGATCATTTTATTGTGTCAAAGCAGTCAATTATTTCAGTTTCCTTGCCGCAACGCTCTTACGAGATTGTGATTGCGCCTGATGGGTTAAGCCAGCTTGGTTCACGGCTTCAATCTTTGCAGGTTGGGCAAAAAGTATTAGTGGTGTCCAACCCTGCTATTTTCCGGCACTATGGCGAAGTGGCGATCGCGTCTTTATCCGCCGCCGGATTTTCGGTCGCAACCTGCCTCTTGCCTGCCGGAGAACGGTATAAAACTCCTGCGACGCTCCAAAAAATTTATGATGCTGCGCTAGCGCATCGTGTAGAGCGCTCCTCTACCTTTGTGGCTTTGGGCGGTGGCGTAATTGGCGATATGACGGGTTTTGCGGCGGCAACTTGGCTGCGGGGAGTGTCGGTCGTGCAGGTGCCCACGTCTCTATTAGCGATGGTCGATGCAGCGATCGGTGGCAAAACCGGGGTGAACCATCCCCAAGGCAAAAATTTGATCGGCGCTTTTCATCAACCCCGTCTCGTGCTGATTGACCCGATGGTGCTAAAAACTCTGCCGCCCAGAGAGTTCCGGGCGGGGATGGCAGAAGTAATCAAGTATGGGGTGATTTGGGACGGGGATTTATTTGATTCGCTAGAACAAGCTCCTCGCTTGGATCGGCTTAGTGCGCTTGGTGAAGACCGATTGCAGGAGATTTTAACGCGATCGTGTGAGGCAAAAGCCCATATCGTCAGCAAGGATGAAAAAGAAGCCGGACTCCGCGCGATTTTGAACTATGGGCACACGATTGGTCATGCGGTGGAAAGCCTGACTGGATATCGAGTGGTCAATCATGGCGAAGGGGTTGCGATCGGGATGATTGCCGCCGCCGAAATTGCCAGCAAGCTGAATTTATGGGAGTCAACCGCACCGAAACGGCAAACTGCGCTAATCAAAAAAGCGGGACTGCCAACCCAACTGCCCACAGGTATAGAGATTGAAGCGATTGTGCAGGCGTTACAAACTGATAAAAAAGTGGAGGCAGGGCGAGTCAGATTTGTGTTGCCTACCCAGATTGGAGCGGCGATCGTCACTGATCAAGTATCGACCGAAGTGATTCGATCAGTCCTTAAACAGATGGAAATGATTTAGTGCTGCAACCAGCCATTGATCAGAGTTGCTGATGAAAATGGAATAAAACTCATTGAAAAGCTGCCCTAATTGATTTGGGTAATTTAAGCACTTGAGCCGATATTACCTACGAATTCTCAATTTTGTAACCCAAGTCTGCGAGGTCAGTTCGGGAATAGCGCCATTTGGGCTGCACTTTAACGAATAGCTCCAGGTATACCTTGCCGGCAATTAATTTTTGAATCTGTTGGCGGGCAGCCGTGCCAATTTCTTTGAGCATACTGCCGCCTTTGCCAATCAAAATCCCTTTTTGGGAGGGTCGCTCCACATGAATGGTTGCCAAAACACGGGTGAGCGTGGGTTCTTCATCTACTCGATCAATCGCGATCGCAGTGGAGTGGGGCACTTCTTCACGAGTTAGCCTGAGAACTTGTTCTCGAATGAGTTCACCCATAATAAATCGCTCTGGTTGGTCTGTTACCAGATCAGGCGGATAGTAGTAAGGTCCTAAATCAAGGCGCTGGATAAGCTGTTCTAGCAACGTTTCTACGCCATCTCCGGTGACCGCAGAAAAAAGCGCGATCGCCCAGCCATATTCAGCCGCCAAACGGGTGTAGCTCGCCACAATTGCCTCCGCATTGGAGGATTGCTGATCAATCTTATTAATCCCTAAAATCACCGGAATTGGGCAATGTTTTGCCAGTTCTGCAATGAAGCGATCGCCTTTGCCCACCTCTACAGAGCCATCTACTACAAACAGCAATAGATCAACAGAATGCATGGCAATCTGCGCGTTTTTGACCAAGACTTCTCCCAATTGATGCTGCGGTTTATGAATTCCTGGCGTATCCACAAAAATAAGCTGAGCCGCCGGAGTGGTCAAAATGCCGCGCAGTCGATTACGGGTTGTTTGGGCGATCGGCGACGTAATTGCAATTTTTTGCCCCACTAGCTGATTCATTAAGGTAGACTTGCCCACATTAGGGCGACCGACAATGCCCACAAATCCAGATTTAAACCCTAATGGAGCGGCTGGAATTAATCCTGTTCCCACCAATCGGTTCTCGACCAAATTGTTGTCAAAACTCTCGTCTTCAGGTGTCATGGTGTTTGTAATTACAAATGATGATGGAATCGATGCGCCCGGAATTCGATCGCTGCTAAGTGCAGTGCGTCAAATGAATTTAGAGGCGATCGTGGTTGCGCCACAGTCGCAGTTTTCAGGCTGTGGTCATCAGGTTACAACAACCCAGCCGATTCGAGTAGAGCAGCGCTCTGAATATGAATATGCGATCGCGGGCACCCCGGTAGACTGTGTTCGCATTGCCCTCAGCCATCTTTGCCCTCAAGTTGAAGGCGTGCTGTCTGGCATCAATGCCGGTGGAAACCTGGGAACAGACGTGTATATCTCCGGCACCGTAGCTGCTGTGCGAGAAGCCGCCATGCACCGCATTCCTGGCATTGCCTTCTCCAATTATCGGCAGGAAAACTGCGAAATTGATTGGGCGATCGCAACTAGCCTAGCCATTCGAGTGCTTGATAAACTGCTGCCTGAATCGATAGAGCCAGGAACTTACTGGAACGTAAATCTACCGCAGTATTCTACTCAGATCTCAGAGCCTAACATCATATTTTGCGCTCCTTGCACTCAGCCTTTACCCAATACTTTCCGCCTGGAAAACGACTGTTTTCATTACAGCGGTGAATATGCGAAGCGCCCCTACGATTTGGGGGGAGATGTAGAAACCTGTTTTTCAGGTCATATCGCTCTCACCCAACTATCGCTTTGAGCCTTTGGGCTAAAAATCAAACTTTCCCCTCAAGAATTATTCACCGACATCGTGAATGGCGAGAAAACATTCTACTTAATTCAACTAAATTACTGAAAACCTACACTTTACGGCGGATACTCAACATTGATAAAAGAGTATACACATACTAGCGCGGCTTGACGGATTGCTAATGTGAACGCTATTTGACAGTATTGAATAGAATCACTTACACTTTTTCCTAGGTGTTCTTTGTTTGCAGCAAGATAGCGTTAAAAAAATTTTGTTTTTAGGTCGTTTTAGCAAAAACTTCAGCAGTCTATTACTAGCAATCTTCAGATTAAATAAATTGTTGTTTAATCTGAAGATCGGGTCAGGGGTTCATACCATGCTTTCGATTCGTGAAGTTGTTAAAGAAGCGTTCAATATAGGTTTGCTAACTGTTGAAGCAGAGGAGCAACTGCGCCAGCTTTTGCAGACAAAATATGACGCGAAGGATTTTAGAGCGTTCATGCTACTCCAGCACGCTGTTGTATCTGGTTCTATTCGCCAAGAATCCCGCGAACCCGCAATAAGACAAGAGCCATTAGCGATCGCGTCCTAGCATCACATTTAGCGGTCTTTTCAAACATTATGCGTAAACGGGGAGTCTGCCTATTGAAGACAGACTCCCCGTTTTCTATGAACTAGGACGCGATCGCCGCTTCAACTTTTCGGACAGGTTCTTTGCTCACTTTACGAGCCGCTGGCGCGTCTGTGGTTTGCATGAGGAACACAAGTAAAGGAGCGCTTTGCATTTCGCGCTTGAGTATTTTTACTAATTCTCGCTCAATTTGAGTTTTCACTCCAACCCAATCAATATTAGTTTCAACATCGGTATAGGACGGTGCCAGTTCTTTCCAGTAGTTGCGTAAAACAACCTCAATCGTTTCGCGAGTTTTATCTTGAAAGCGCGATCGCTCGATTGAAGTGACCACACCCCGGAAATGCACTTCTGGCTGAGCAACTAATTCACCCCGGTTATTGATGGTGGCAGCAACCGTCACAATCCCTTCGCCTGCTAATCGCTGGCGTTCCTTTAGCACTTGGGCATTCACTACGCCAGAGCGGGACGCATCCACCAGTTCAATCCCAGAAGGCACTTTGCCGGCAATCTTGATAGAGTTTTCGGTCAACTCCACCACATCACCATTGTCGATGATGATCATATTTTCTGCTGGAACTCCTACGCTCTGCGCAGTTTGGGAATGTTTTACCAGCATTCGATGTTCACCATGAACTGGCAAGAAAAACTTGGGTCGCGTTAGACCGAGCATCAGCTTTTGATCTTCTTGGGAACCATGTCCAGAAACGTGAATTCCTTGTTCTTTGCCGTAAATCACCTTAGCGCCCAACATCATCAGCTTATCAATGGTGTTCACAACCGCGATCGTGTTTCCAGGAATGGGATTTGCTGAAAATACAACCGTATCGCCGGGACGCACTTTAATTTGTCGATGGTCACCATTTGCAATCCGCGTCATTGCCGAGAGCGGCTCACCCTGGGAGCCTGTGGTCAAAATCAGCACATTCTCATCGGGCACCTTTTGAATCAGGTGCAGCGGCTGTAGAAGATCATCTTCACACTTGACATAGCCTAGATTCCGAGCATGGGCAATCACGTTCAGCATGGAGCGCCCTAAGATACCCACCACTCTGCCGTGCTTTTTCGCCAGATCCAAGATCATATTGATCCGATGGACTGAAGAGGCGAAGGTCGTTACCAATATCCGCCCTTGAGCCTGCCCAAACACTCGGTCGAGATTGGGATAAACCGCCCGCTCTGAGGGAGTAAAACCGGGAAGTTCTGAATTGGTAGAGTCGCTAATTAAACACTGAACGCCCTGTTCACCATAATCAGCTAGCCGCTGAAAGTCGAAAAACTCGCCGTCTACAGGCGTGTGGTCAATTTTGAAGTCGCCCGTATGAATCACAACGCCAACGGGAGTACGAATTGCAACGGTGAAGCTATCCGCCATGGAGTGGGTATTGCGGATAAATTCTACAAAGAATACAGAGCCAAGCCGCACGATATCGCGTGGACCAACGGTGCGAAGTTCGGTGCGATCGCTGACTCCAGCTTCCTCAAGCTTGTCTTTCAGCAGCGCCATTGCCAGCCGAGGACCATAAATAACGGGAATATCAAACTGCTTCAGATGAAAAGCGATGCCGCCAATGTGGTCTTCGTGCCCATGAGTGACGATCATGCCTTTAATTTTGTGGCGATTCTCCCTCAGGTAAGTCATGTCGGGGAGAACAATGTTCACGCCGTGCATCCCATCAGTGGGAAAGGCAAGACCCGCATCTAACAGAATAATTTCATCGTTATATTCAAACACACAGGTGTTTTTGCCAATCTCGTGGAGACCACCAAGCGGAATAATTTTCAGAGCAGTCGCAGAATTCGTTTGGGTCATTTGCATTAATTTAGATAAAAAGAGTTTGAGTTGAAGATTCAGAGTTTACTGAGAGACTTTTGATTGGAAGCAAATTACTAGACTGGAGAGCTACAGATTGTTGAAGCTTTGAATAGTAAAGAGGTATGAACGGGCTTGAAGAAGTGGACATTTGGGACTGTCTATCTTCACGTTTCTACAGGGCAAGCAGACGTTATTCGGTTGTAGAAAGCTTAAATATGCAGTGCTAGAGAAGTGCTAGTTCTGCTAGGACTGACTTTAGAGTTTGGATGACCTCAGGGGGCGCATCGGCAAGAGGAGAACGAGTAGAGCCAACTTGCCAGCCTTGAATTTGCAGTGCAGCTTTCACTGGAATTGGATTAGTAGTCAAAAACAATGCCTTGAATAAGGGAAACAGAGCAAGGTGAGTTTGAAGAGCTGCTTGAATATTGCCTGTAAGAAAGGCTTGAATCATCGATTGAATCTTCGTTCCAACAAGGTGGCTTGCCACACTAATGACTCCATGCCCCCCAACTGCCAGTAGAGGCAAAGTCAGTGAGTCATCTCCAGCATAGATGGCAAAATCATTAGGAGCAGAGAGACGGATTTGGCTGACCTGATCTAGATTACCGCTTGCTTCTTTAATTGCTACAACATTAGCAATTTTTGAAAGCTGAATGACTGTTTCAGGCAAAAGATTTTGTCCTGCTCTCCCTGGAATGTTATACAGCACCATTGGCAGATCGGGAGTTGATTCAGCGATCGCCTTAAAATGGTGATACATCCCCGCTTGGGGTGGCTTGTTGTAGTATGGGACGACCTGCAACGAACCATCTACCCCTAGTTTAGCTGCTTTTTGGGTAGCTTCGATCGCTTCCTGGGTCGAATTTGATCCTGTGCCTGCGATTACCTTCGCTCTCCCTGCCACAGCCTGCTGGACTACGCGAAACAGTTCGTATTCTTCGCTCCAAGTTAAGGTGGGCGATTCACCTGTAGTTCCGCACACAACCAAAGCATCACTGCCATTGTTCACTAAGTAGTCAGCTAGCTTCTCTGCGATCGCGTAATCTACAGCGCCATCTTCGGTAAATGGCGTGATCATCGCGGTTAAGACTCGTCCAAAATTCACCACACTTTATCGATCTATAGGAAGGTTACTAGACGTAGATGCTACTTAAATTGATTAGGTAAGCGATGTTGTCATACTAATTCGTCATTGCCACTATAGGCTTAAGTAAGTGTTTTTGCACTAGCAACTCAGCAATTTGAATTGCATTAAGCGCTGCCCCTTTACGAATTTGGTCGCCACACAGCCAAAGCTCCAACCCACAAGGGT
>JBBSCL010000146.1:0-7331 GCA_038250345.1 Leptolyngbyales cyanobacterium | reverse complement strand
GAACTTCTTTGCCAATTCCAACACAGATTTATCAGCCTCGACCCCACAAGCGGAAATTAAGCTGGCGCTGACCATCACAGGCAGGTGAGAAATCCAGGCAACCGCGCGATCGTGTTCGTCTGGGGAACAAATATAAACGTGGGATTGCAGCGATCGCGCCAGATCCCCCACCCGCTGCACCACTTCCGGCGGCGTAGTTTCTAGCGGTGTCAACACATAGGCACAATTCACAAACAACTCCCGTTGTGCTGCCTCAATGCCGCTGGCTGCCGTTCCTGCCATCGGGTGCCCACCCACAAAATTTGCCCACTTGGGCGCGATCTCCCGCATCACCCAACCCTTGACTGACCCTACATCCGTCAACATCGCATCGGGTGACAAATAAGGCAAAATTTCGTCTGCCGCAGTTTCCATCACGCCCAACGGCATACACAAAAACACCACATCAGCCTGTCGCAAAAAGCCAAGACTCACGCTAGCATCATCAGCAATGCCCCGCACGATCGCCCGTTCACAGGTTTCCGGCTTGCGGCTAACGCCTAAAACACGGTGCCCTTGCGATCGGAAATCTAACCCCAATGATCCACCAATCAATCCCAGCCCGACAATTCCAATAATCATGCTGTTTTGGTTTAAAAAAGATAGGTGTACATAATTAAAGAGGGCGATCGCGATTCCCGAAAGCGGATATTTCCTAAAAAGGGCGCTAAATTTATTTTCTACAGGCACCATTAGTAGATATATCTAGGGGTGTGTCAAACAATAATTGATCAGGCTCAAGAGTGAAGCAGTAAAAGCTTGTTTCATCCATACCTCGTCTGCTTTACCTCTTGATGCATCTCAGATTAAATTGACAGCTTACTAACCCCAAATCCGCTTTAAGCCCATCGAATAAATCCGTGCTTAGGAGTGTGAAATCAACGGGTTAGGGAATCCTGATGAAAGACAGCCAGGGATAATTGCAGAGGAATGCCCGATGAACGCCGAGGAAATCTTGAAACAGTATGCTACAGGAGAACGAAATTTTCCAGCCGTGAACCTGACTGAAGCTAGCTTGAGTGGAGTGAACTTGAGCAAAGCCAACCTCAGTGGTGCCAATCTTACTGTGGCAAACTTGTGTGGCAGTAACCTGAGTGAAGTCGATTTCAGCAAAGCCAAGCTGAACGTGGCAAAACTCAGCGGCGCGAATTTAACTAAAGCCAACTTATATGAAGCCAACCTTAACGTTGCCAACCTAACCCTGGCAGACCTTAGCAATGCAGAAATGCGCCAAGCGTCTTTGGTTCGCGCTGAAATGGCACGGGCTGATTTAAGCGGGGCAAACCTCAGCTATGCCAATTTATCTGGGGCAGATTTGAAAGATGCCAAGTTGAGGAGTGTCAACCTGAGTCATGCCAATCTGAGCCGAGCAGACATGAAGTGGGCAACCTTTACCAATGCCAATCTGGCAATGGCAAATATGCACGGTGCCGACTTGAGCAGCGCTGATCTAACTGGTGCCGACCTCAGCCATACAGAACTGCGTCAGGCAACCTTGAGTCGGGCAAACCTTCAGGGTGTTAACTTGAGTGGAGCCAATTTGCGTTGGGCAGATCTCAGCGGTGCCGATTTAAGCTGGGCAGATCTCAGCGGTGCGAGGCTGAGCGGTGCCAATCTGACGGGAGTGAACCTGAGCAATGCCAATCTTTTAGGAACGATTTTGGTTCATGCCGATCTGACTCGTGCCAGTCTGATTGATGTCGATTGGGCAGGAGCCGACTTGAGTGGCGCGACTCTCAGCGGCGCTAAACTGCACGGGGTGTTGCGCTTTGGCATTAAAACGGAAGGCATGATTTGCGAGTGGGTGGATCTCAGCCCCAATGGAGATCAAAGCAACATTTATAAGCTCACGGCTGAACGGATCAATACCTTTTTCCATGAGACACCGCCAACGGTTCGCTTGACGATGGATGCGACCTTTGACCAAGAGGCTCACTATGCTTTAGCGATCGCCTATCGGCATTTAGCCAAGCACTATCAAGTGGCAATGGAGCCACCCAATATTCAGATTGGACGACGGCGAACCACGCTAACGTTTGAAATGCAAGATGATACTCAGTTATTTATGACCGCCTATTTGGCAATTTTCCCGTTCAATGATGCTGCTCATATGCAGAGTAATTTGCTAGCAGTGTTAGATATTCTGCAATCAGCCAATCTTCAATCAGCCAATGGCGGCAATCAGTCCAAAAAATCTAGCCTGATCAATTGGGTCGATCGCACGTTGACTACGATTAGAGGGAACTCTGAGCCAGTCACTTTTTCACCTGAACTAGCCACCCTGCTTGCCAAAGTAAAATTCTTTCATTCGCCCACCCAAACGATTTTAGTCACTTCAACCAATCAATCTTTAGCCATTTATAACAATCCCCGTTTTGGTAAACGTCTGGAGCAATCAAGCAATACGTTCCCAGCGATCGCAGTAGAGGAAAAACAAGCTGGCTTGCCCACTATCGGGCTATTGGTAGAGTTTATTCACAGCTTTCAGGAAACAGAGCGATCGCCCCAGCCTGCTACAGATTTAGCTGAGTGACTCGCCAATAAAGATAGACTGAGAAACAATGAAGTATGCGATGTGCGACTTTCCCGATTGCCCATCAGGTATGAAGTGGATGCGGCTATCCATTTTGGGTTCTGCCTGAATTTCACTATGGTTGAAGACTGCATATGTCAAAATTGAAGTTGATTCATTTCCAAAGAGCGATCGCTTGTGATTGAGGTCGAAGTTCATCAGCAGTTACGCGCTTTTTTGCGACAGCAGGGTGAACCCCATTGGCACCATCATTTAACGATGGCGCGGTTGGTAGCACGAGCGTTGCGCTTGGGGAGAAGTGCGCTGATTCAAACCAGTGCATTTTCTGGGTATCACGAGCGCTATCGCCTTAGCTATTTGGTGCCCGTTCTAATGTGGCAAGCCCCTGTGGTAGTGGTAGCCTCTGAAGCCGTTCAGCAGCGGTTGC
Organism: Leptolyngbyales cyanobacterium; assembly: GCA_038250345.1. Lineage (GTDB taxonomy): Bacteria > Cyanobacteriota > Cyanobacteriia > Leptolyngbyales > Leptolyngbyaceae > ULC077BIN1. Next base: position 4,332 of record JBBSCL010000146.1, on the reverse strand, counting down.
TTATGGTAGAAATTCCTCAGCTACGCCAGTGGATTCGCTTTCCTAAGTCGATTCAAGTGGGCGATCGCCTGCCCGCTGGAGACTTTCAAGGCTTGCTGCTAACGACCCCTGAGGCGTGGCTTAGCGATCGCCTTGATCCTCAAGGGCGTTTTCCTCAGGGCATTCCCACCATTCTAGATGGTGCTGATGATCTGGAAACTTGGGCGCGATCGCAGCTTACCTATCACCTCCAACCCGCCGATTGGGATGCTCTCATGCTGGCTTGCCCTGATCAGCGCGAAGTCATTCGAGATACACGAGTGCAGTTGACTAAAGCCATCTTTGAGCGTCCTGCCAATCCTTACGATTGCTACTTAATTGAACCGCTGGAACACACGCTGCTCCAAAACTTTTTTCAAACCCTGCTGCCCTCTACCTCAGCTATTTCTGAGACTCATGCCATCCCTACCTGCTTGCCTGCTTCATGGCAAGAATTTTGCGATGCCCTCCAGCGTCAAGAAGCTCTCACTTGGGCAACTCTAGCCCGCAACCAAGGTGCTTTTTCGCTTCATTGTGGCTTAGCAGATATTGCCGCAAGGCTGGAGCCGATTTGGCAACAGCAGCCGATTGTGCTGGTGGGGGGTGCCCTAGATTTGGAAGCAGATGCAACTGTTTACCGTCAGCGGTTGGGTGTGGGTGATGTCACCTGTCTCAAGTTTTCTCCCGATCGCCAAGAAGAACTGATTCAGCTTTATTTGCCTGAAAAACTGCCCCTGCCCAACACTCCTCAGTTTCAGACGGCGTTGATGCAGGAAATGCACACGCTACTTCGGGTAAGCTCAGGTACACCAGGATTAACGGTGTTGCTGGTCGGCGATGTGCCGCTGAAAGCGCAAGTAGGCTCCCTTTTAGCCTCGGAGTTTGGCTCTAGAGTGCAAGTGGAACGAACTTGCCTAGATGATAACGGTGTGTTGGTCACTGGCTGGGATTTTTGGCGGCAGTATCAGCAGGTGTTGCCGTCGCCGCATCTGTTGGCGATCGCCACGCTGCCCATTCCTTCCCTGGAAGATCCGCTGGTTGCCGGACGAGTGAATTATTACAAAAAACTGCGCCAGGATTGGTTCCGGCTATATTTGTTGCCCACTGCCTTGAGTGAACTGCAACGGGCGATCGCCCCAGTCCGCGAACGCCAAGGGGTCGTCGCCTTACTCGATAGCCGCGTGATTCATCGGAGCTACGGGCATCATGTGCTTGCCGCAATCATGCCTATGGCACGGATCAACTATATTGATGCCAGCTTATTTTCTCGGTCAGACTATTCGGTTTTAGAGTAAAAGTCTGAGACTAATCGTTTTAGACTAAATAGATAGAGTTAACAAACGGCTAACAGAATCATGGGCGAAGCAAAACGACGGAAAGACAGCCTAGGTGAAGAATATGGACAATCTCCTCGAATTCTTTCCTGGCTGCCGATAACAAAAGCTCAATCAGGTGACTTTGTAAAATGGAGTAGTCGCGGAGCATGGGGCGGAATTGTGCTGCTAGTTGGCTGGTGGTTGACCGTTCGATTTATTGGTCCTGCTTTTGGCTGGTGGCAGGTTGATTAGTGGATCTTAAATCATGGACGACGAGCCACTGTAAACCAGACTTCTAGGTTTTTTGGCGAATCGCGATCGCGCCGCTAACACTATTCGCTTTGTAGTGATCCGCTCCATATTGATCGATAGGTTGATAAATTGCCATAGTGCAGCGATGCGGCAGGTAAAAAACCCCGTAGTGGCTCAATGTGATTCACGAACCCCTGTACAGAACGTTTACCTAAATATTCCCAGCTTGGTTCACCCGGTATTTATTTCTTCATATCGCATGTTTCATTCTCCCGCCAATTTCTTATCCTTCATCAACCGGGGGTATACCAAAAGGAAAAATCCCATCCAGGTTAGCACAAGTATCGCTACGATCGCCGTTACCCAGATGAGATGGAATAGCACCCAACTGCCGACGATTAGGCAGCAGCCCGTGAGTAAAATTGACCATGGCTGACACCACCAAGGCTTATAGCTCCACACAGTCGGCGGATTGATGTCTTGACTTTTTGTTTGCTGAATCATTTTTTCAGGTTTGTTCATCATGTTCCTGAGCTTAGTATGCCGTCACTGAACCGAGCCAGTAGCTGAATCTGCGCTAGATAGAAGATAAAAAATTAGCGTAATCGTAATCAGGATTACAACCTAATGTTTTAACAAGAGCGGTAAACCGCGATCGCAAGATCAACAGTCCTATTTTGGTCTGAGCTATCTATTCGTTCATTTTAAAGTTTTATGTCATTTTTAAGATAAGTCACCTAAAGTTAAATTCAGTAATTATTTAGTATCCTTGAAAAGTAATCCGATCAGTTTTTTTTATAGACCTTCATTGAAATTCACTGACAAAGTTGTCTTTTACCACTGTGCTATGATTGCCAAATAGGTAATTATTTTCGGTTGTTCAAAACGCTTCTGCTAGCAGATGTTTCTCCGAATCTAATCCTCCACACCCTCCTCTATGCTTCGGAGACGTTTTCTATGTCGATTTATGTTGGCAATCTGTCCTATCAGGTTGCGGAAGATGATTTGAAACAGGCTTTTGCTGAGTACGGCACTGTCAAGCGTATTCAGCTACCCACTGATCGCGAAACAGGTCGTGTTCGTGGTTTTGCATTTGTTGAAATGGGAACAGAAGCCGAAGAAGCAACCGCAATTGAAGCATTAGATGGTGCTGAGTGGATGGGGCGAGATTTGAAGGTGAACAAAGCAAAGCCTAAAGAAGAGCGCGGTTCTTCCGGTGGTGGATGGGGCGGCGGCGGCGGCGGCGGCGACAACAGAAGCCGTGAGCGTCGTTTCTAATCTGTATCGCAAACAAAATTTTAGAGTTCCAGCAGAGCCAGCTAACTGCATTACTCTGTTGGAGCTTTTTTATGTTTTTAGTTTTTAGTTCACAGTCACACGAGGGATATCTAGAATGGCTCAAGTAGTTCTAGGGGAAAATGAAGGAATTGAATCCGCTCTGCGCCGATTCAAGCGACAGGTTTCAAAAGCAGGAATTTTTCAAGATATGCGGAAAAATCGGCATTTTGAAACACCCTTAGAAAAAGAAAAGCGCAAAGCCGTCGCCAAGCATAAGCAGCGTAAACGGAATTCTCTATTTCGCTATAAGTGAATGCCGCATTGAGTTTATCTATTGCCTTAATTTACATATAGCCTCATCCATACCTCAGCCAATAAAAGACTCAACGGGCAATCAGTCTGGGTGGTAATAATCGAGCTCATCCAAGCTTTCACGATATGACTCCAGAATCTATCCGTGTTCTTTCTAGTCTCAGAACTGAGTTTTATACTCAATTTGTGTCTGCAATGCAAGTACCTGTCAAAATTAGTGGCAGTTCTTACAACAGCATTTCTTTTGTTGCGTCTTGGCTAAATGACCGAGAGCAGCTTAATTATCTCAACATTTATGCCTACACCGCTCCCGATGAGTTGGCACTTAAGAGACCCTTTATCCTCAGGGTTGCAATTAATAAAGGCGCTGGCAACATGGGTTTCGCTCGGCAAGCCCAGGCTTTTCGAGGTGTAAACCAGAAATGGCAACTGGAACTAACCGTTCTACCCGATCAACTCCTAGACTTTTTGCCTTGGGTTGTCGATCTGGTTCAAGCCCATGCAAAAGGGGAGTCATCGTTTATGCAAGAACCTCCTCACCCTGTAACGCTTGAACTTTCTAACTGGCTGCTTACCGATATGATTTGGAGTACGCAGGCTGAACAAAAGCTAGAGTTACAGACTCTAGAAGAGCTTTCCGAACCCTGCATCACTAACTTGGACGATAAAAAAAGTCCACCTGTGAAAGCTGCTTTTTGGTTGAGCTAAAGAAGTGACAGGTTTCAATTTGTAAGGGGTCAAATATTAAGTGACCTGAAACTTTACGAAAAGATCGTAAGAGTGTTATTTTTACGCTCTTACGGTCTTTTTTTAAGACCATAAGACCGTAAGACCGTAAAAATAACCGACAGCTATGTAGCAACTTTCAAAGCAATCCAGTACAACTTGCGTTAAGGCAGGTGATAAGTTTTAAGTGCGGGAAAGTTTACCCCAGCAGGCGAGTAGAAAACGCAAATGTAGCAGTTATATTCTGTGTAGGCATTAGACAAAATTCTAAGATCTGTAATCTGATCAGGGTAGTGTTCTAGACTTGTTGTTTCACCTAAATGTCTAACCCAAATTCAAACCGATTGATGAATAGATCAATGACCACGTCATGCATCACAATAGACTTAGAGAAGCAAATCGTTTTACGAGCTAAGCGCTTAATGCGAGT
>JBBSCL010000145.1:0-7333 GCA_038250345.1 Leptolyngbyales cyanobacterium | reverse complement strand
TGGCAAGCCATTCACGCAGTTGATCAGCGGCAACATCCCTGCCACCTAAACCAAAGGCGATCGCGATCGCAACCGAAATCGCGCCTAGCAGCAAGCCAAACGCCAGATTGATAATATCGGGCGCAATCCCTATTTGCCGCAGCGCCAATGCCGACACCAGCACCAAAATCGAAATTTTTGCGGTTTGCCCTAATATTCTCGATTGAGGCGTACCGGAGCTAGCAATTAAATTGTAGGCAAGGTTTGCAAAATACAACCCCACCGCAAAAATAGCCAAGCCGACTAAAATTTGCCCAAAAACTACCAACAGTCCACCCACTAACACGGTCAAAGCGGGAATGTTCAAAACGTCGATCGCTGCCACGGCTGCAAACAGCAAAATGCCAACCAGGGACACAATGCCAGCAATCTCAGAAGGAGTGCGGGTCGAAATGCCTCTGTCTGCATCGGGTTCGACTAACAATGGATCATTGTAAGGGCGATCGATGGGCGGTGGCGGTGGAATCACAGCAGCCTGGGATGGCAACCCCAACCAGACCAAAATATTGTTAAACCCAATGCTGGTCAGCAGATTAGTGACTAGCTTCTGCACAAACTGACCCACCACGTAGCCCGCTACCAGAATGAAAATCGCGGTGAGAATTTGCGGGATCGCTGCCAAGAATTGGTTGAGCAGGCGTTGCACCGGCTGCAATGGTCCTTGAAGATCCAATGCGCTTAAAATAGCGGGTAAGAAAAATAGCAGAACAAACCAGTAGAGGATGTCTCCTAAGGTTTCGCTGAGGCGCACCTGCCCCGATCGCGCATTGGGGCGCTCGGTCGCTTGGGTGAGCTTTTCATCTATAGCAAAGGAGTGAGCAATCCGAATTGCCACCAGTCGAGTAATGGTTGCCACCAGCCACGCGATCGCTGCAATGATTGCGGCTCCACCGATTCGCGGCAGATAAGCAAAAATCTGGTTGAGAAAATTATTAAGGGGTTCCGAAACGGTGGTGAGTTTCAGCACGTTTAATGCCGCGACTAACGCCAAGATCATCACAACCCAAAAGACAACCGTTGAAGCAATACCCTCAATGCTCGCCCCGTTTTCTTGGCTACCAGTCAGATTCGTAATGCGATTATCTAAATCGGTGCTATTCAGCAGTTTCCGAACTAGGGATGCCAAAAATGCCGCAATCGCCCAACCAATTAAGAATATGGCGATCGCTCCCACCAAATTCAAGAGCAATCCTGGTAAATCTCTCGTTACATTATCGAACGCATTAGGAGCGGATGAAGTGGGAGTCGCCACGGTAGGCATTTGCCCAAGCAGTAGATTAAAACTCCTCATCGCACCACTGGCGATCGAGTACCCAGTACCCAAAGAACATTGAATCATGGTGCCCCTTTGAAAATTTTTAACGTCAAGCAGCCTACAAAAGCCGTAAATCGCTCTAGTTTGCTAGAAAAAGCAAATTTTGAGGATTTTTGTCGTTATTTGATGCCGTGTTGTCATTGCCAATAATACGGCAATCGCCAGAATTCCTCTGCTTTTCTCAACACGAAAAAATACGGAAGAGCGCGATCGCCTTGCGATATACCAAATAGATCAGATTGCCATCTATCGGAATCAGCTTTCAGCTTAGAAAAACTTAAATTACCAAAAATATTTATAAATTTATATTCTCTTGATAAAATTCAAATGCTAAATGAAACATTGGTAGCATAAATCACCAAAAGTGCATTTAGCGATTTGCTTTTATTTGGAAGGATGAGCCGCTATGCCGTTAACAAAAAAACTCCTTGCAGAATTTATTGGAACCTTCTGGCTAGTCTTGGGTGGCTGCGGAAGCGCTGTGCTGGCAGCCGCGTTTACGGGCGGAAAACTGACCGATCAAATTCCCTTTCCTTTAGGAATTGGGCTATTGGGAGTTTCCCTTGCCTTTGGTTTAACCGTTTTCACGGGTGCTTATGCCCTGGGTCATATCTCTGGCGGTCACTTTAATCCCGCAGTGTCCTTTGGGCTGTGGGCTGGCAAGCGTTTTCCCGGCTCCGAATTGTTGCCTTACATTATTGCTCAAGTGCTGGGTGGAATTTTAGGCGCTGGCATTCTCTATTTAATTGCGAGTGGCAAGCCAGGATTTGCAATTGATTCAACGGCAGCAGGTGTTTTCGCCACCAACGGGTACGAGGCTTTTTCTCCGGGCGGCTTCAGCTTATTTGCCTGCTTTGTTGCTGAGTTTGTTTTGACCTTCATCTTCTTAATTGTCATTTTGGGTGCCACCGATCGCCGCGCTCCGGCTGGGTTTGCGGGTGCTTCCATTGGCTTAGCCTTGACTCTGATTCACCTGATCAGCATTCCGGTCACCAATACTTCTGTGAATCCGGCTCGGAGTTTAGCGCCTGCATTGTTTGTCGGTGGTACGCCTTTGGCGCAGGTTTGGCTCTTCTGGTTGGCTCCAATTTTAGGCGCGATCGCCGCTGGTTTTCTTTACTACAATTTCTTTGAAGATTCTCGTCGAACCGATGTCTTAGATGAAGAAGTCGCTAGAGTTCGTTAGTGATTTGCATCCTGAGTTGAACGGTTTTTTAAGGGGCGATCGCGCTCCTTTTTTAATTTAAACCTGATGTGCCACGAAGAGCGGGAGAGGGATTTTGAGATTTCGGCTCTCCAGCTTCCTACGCCCTGCGGTCTACTCCCAAGGCAGGAGAAGGGGAGTAGGAATTGATCAAAGTCCCTCTCCGGGACTGGATAGGGCTGCAAAGGTTGGCGGCACCCTAACCTATCTGCCTAAAATTTTAGCCGCTGTCGGAAATTGCTAACGGATTGCACAACCCCGATCGCCAAAAAATTCATCAATAGAGCAGATTTTCCATAGCTTAAAAAGGGCAGCGGAATGCCCGTCACAGGCGACAAGCCAATCGTCATCCCCACGTTAACGGCAACCTGAAACACAATCATCGAAAAAACACCGATCGCAATCAGTGAGCCGAAATTGTCTTTGGCATTCTGAGCGATGATCACCAGCCGTAAGCAAATCAACCAGAAGGCAATTAGCACTAGAATGCCGCCCACAAAGCCTAACTCTTCGCCAATTGCAGTGAAGATAAAGTCGGTATGTTGTTCGGGAATAAAGCTTAACTGCGTTTGCGTTCCCTTATACAATCCTCTGCCCCACATTTCGCCAGCACCAATAGCGATGCGAGACTGAATTAAGTGATAACCGCCTTTCAAGGGTTCTTGGTCGGGATCTAAAAAGATAATTAGGCGCTTTTTTTGGTATTCCTTGAGCAAACCCCAGAGCAAATGCCCTAAACCGCCCGATACCAAGTTGACGACCACGGCACCCAAAGTCCCTAACCGATACCAGGGAAGACTACGCCATGCAACCACTCCAATGACTGCAATCCAGGCAAACCAAAAGGGCAGCGAAATGTTGAATAGAATCGCGGAAATCAGGGGAGAAATCAGGAGCAAGAGCCATCCTGGATTTACATTGCCCCAATACAACATGCCGATTGTGATCGCACCAAATACTAAGGAGGTGCCCAAGTTAGGCTCCAAGAAAACCAGCATCCAGGGAACGGCAACCACTGCCACAACCCGTAAGGCGGCTGGAATCGTTGAAGCAGGACGATCGCTGAGTAATGCAGCGATCGTAATAATGGCTCCCAGTTTGGCAAATTCTGACGGTTGCAGATAAAACCCTGCGATCGAGATCCAGCGTTGAGCGCCTAACCCTTCAGTGCCAAAGAATTTGACGGCTAACAGCAGCAAAATGGTTACGCCGTAAATAATCCAGTGCCACTGAAGCAATTGATCATACCGACAACGGGCGATCGCCAGTGACAACACAAATCCAATCCCACAGGTGATCAAATGTTGAGATGCCCAGTTTGCACCCTCTTGGTTTAACTCAATGCTGTGAATCATCACACCGCCCAAAATGGTCAACCCAATGGGCAAAACAAACAGCCACCAGTCCACATTGTGCCAGGGCTGAACTAGGGTTTTCCATCGAATTTTGGGCGGCGATTTTTGCAGCATGAATTAGGAAGAACCTACTAATCATTCATATTTCTTCAGGTCTCTCGTCCTCAGTTAAGTCTGAAAAAAACCTTATGTCAACGCAGCGATCGAAACCTTCGCTGCAATTTGCTGGGCGATCGCAGTCAGCGCCTTTGCTGAAGCCGATTCAGGATCAGCGAGGACAATGGGCAACCCGCGATCGCCCCCTTCCCGCAGTGGAATTTCTAGCGGCACACAGCCCAACAACGGCACCTGAAGCTCATCTGCGGTTTTCTTGCCGCCTGCCGAACCAAAAATATCGTATTGCTTGTCGGGCATATCCGGCGGAATGAAATAGCTCATATTTTCCACAATGCCCAAAACGCTGACTCCAAGCTGCTGAAACATCTTTAAGCCACGCCGCGCATCCAATAACGCAACGGTTTGAGGAGTCGTGACAATCACAACCCCCGCCATTGGCACTGCCTGCGCCATTGTTAACTGGGCATCGCCGGTTCCGGGGGGCATATCCACGATCAGATAATCCAGTTCGCCCCATTCCACTTGATAAAGAAATTGGCGAATCACGCCGTTAAGCATGGGACCTCGCCAGATCACAGGCTGATCTTTGTCAATCAAAAAGCCCATCGAAACCAGCTTTACGCCATGGTTAAAAGCAGGTTCCAAGATATCTCCATCAGCGCCTTTTTGCACTGTTATCGTGGCATCGGCTAGCCCCAGCATAGTCGGCGCGTTGGGACCGTAAATATCGGCATCGATTAACCCCACTTTTGCGCCTGCTTGTGCCAACGCCACCGCAATATTGACGGCGATCGTGCTTTTGCCCACGCCTCCTTTGCCGCTGGAAACTGCCAAAATATTCTTCACGCCGCCAATCCCCTGGCGATTAGGTAACGCTTTTTGCTGGGGTGTCTCAGCCGTTACGTCCACAATCACCTCTTTTACTCCAGGCAGCGTACGAACGGCTTTCTCGCAATCTTCTACAATGAATTGGCGCAACGGGCAGGCTGGCGTGGTCAAGACGAGGGTAAAACGAACAATGCCCTGATCGACATCTACGTTGCGGATCATGTTCAAATCCACCAAACTCTTTTGCAGTTCGGGATCTTGGACTGGCTGCAACACTTTTAAAACAGAACTGGAACTTAAGGTATCAAGCATTTCTTCACTCTGGCTAAAGCAACGGGAAACGGATCGGTTTCTTCGATCTTAGAGCCAGTCGTTAGTCATTTTCGTAGAACTGTTGAGTATTTCTGCGATCGCCCAATTTATTCACTTAATTAGTTTGATGGTTGAGGCAGTTTACGCCCCCTGCTCGATTAGCACTGGCATGGATGCAACTCCTGCATTCAAACTATTTTTTAAGCCAGAATGCTCCTGCCGGATTGGAATTTTAATCAGAAACTCTGCCCCTTGATCAGGCAACGAAAAACATTCCAGCGTACCGCCGTGTCGCTCGACCACTTGGTAGCTAATAGATAGCCCTAATCCCGTGCCTTTACCCACTGGCTTAGTGGTAAAAAATGGATCAAATACTTTACTTTGCAAGTTGACTGGAATGCCGAAACCATTATCTCGAATGGAAACATACACCCAAGTTGAATCGACTATCTGAGTGGTAATGGTAATTTTGCCTTTCGCTCTGACGCACTCATCGGGCGGCAAGCTCTCATGAAATTCTTGTAGGGCATCGATCGCATTGGCTAGCAGATTCATAAATACCTGATTGAGCTGACCTGCAAGGCAATCTATCAATGGCAACGCGCCATAGTTTTTAATCACTTCAATGCCAAACCGGAGAGACATTGGTTTGAGGCGATGCTGCAAAATTCGTAAGGTGCTGTCTAGCCCCTCATGAATATCCACTTCTTTCACATCGGCTTGGTCTAAGCGAGAAAAGTTTCTCAAGGATAAAACGATTTCTCGAATGCGCTCAGCGCCGATCTTCATAGACCTTAATAGCTTTGGCAAATCTTCTGCTAAGAAATCTAGATCCATCGATTTCAGCTTTTCTTGCACTTCTACACTGGCAGACGCATTGTATTGCTCATAAAGCTGCAACAATTCCAACAATTCGCGGGTGTAAGTATCCACGTAGTTGATGTTGCCGTAAATAAAATTGACCGGATTATTAATTTCGTGAGCAATGCCTGCTACGAGTTGCCCAAGGGCAGACATTTTTTCGTTTTGCACCAGATGAAGTTGAAGTTGCTTTAAGTCTTGCAGCGATCGCTCAAGCTCTTGGGTCTTTTGTTGCGTTTGACTCAGAAGCTCTGCCTGATAAAGGGCAAGGTCAAGCTGAACTGCAATCTGTTTTACAAATTTAATCTCTGATGCTTGCCATTCGCGAGGAGCGGAGCATTGATGGATGCACAACAATCCCCACAAAACCTCGCCCCGCAGCAAAGGAATAATCAAGTTAGCGCGGATTTGAAATTGAGACAGCACTGCCACATGACAGTCAGAGAGTCCAGCGTTGAGAATATCGCCGACGGCTTGAATCTGACCGCTGGCATAGCGAGCCGCATAGCGATCGCCAAAGCAATGATCGTGAATCCGAATATTCAATGCTGAGTCGTAGGGTGGCAGGACATCTTCGGAGACAAATTCACCATCGTCATAGCCCGACTCAGGATAAAAGCGAAAAACTCCGACGCGATCGACCTCTAGCAGTTGGCGAACTTCAGTTGCGGCTAACTTGAAAATTGTGTCTAGGTCTAAGGAAGACCGAATCTTACTAATAACCTCTGAAAGAGCTGCTTGTTGCTCACTCAATCGACGCAGTTCAGTCGTGCGCTGTTGAACATTCGACTCCAAATCCCAATTTTGCTGGGTTAACTCCGCCTCGCGCTGTTGCAAATCTTGGGCGTGATCATGTTCAAGCTGCTCAATCTTTTTACGAAAGGATATTGCTGCTACCAGCAGGCTGAGGATTGAGAGAGTCCCTAGAACCCATAAAGAAGGAGAAAACGCCACATCAGCCCCAACCATGGATGAAAGCATATGAATAACCTAAAAGAACAGCAGCCTATTAAAGCACCTAGACACGCTTTTCCAAGACGCTAACATTGGCAGTGCAGATAGGCGACCGTAAAAATATTGAGGTTGCTTTGAAGAGGCAATAGTGCCATCTGTAAATACACCTTCACAGGTGATTACAACATTTGCCGCAGACCCGTCCAGCCAATGATGATGTAGCCGATCGCCAGCAGTAAGCTGTTCAGTCCAGTTCTGAGTCCTGAACGAAGCGCATTGCCCTGAGTCTGGCTTTCCAATTCTTGCTTGCGCGTTTTAATTTTGCTCAGTTCTTCGGTTTTCTTAGGA
>JBBSCL010000144.1:0-7339 GCA_038250345.1 Leptolyngbyales cyanobacterium | reverse complement strand
TTTGCGATCGCCTCCGGAATGGTTGCAAAATCAATCACCCAATCATTTTCGGGCTTGAGCATCACATCGTAAATTTCGGCTCCGGCAATCAGCGGACCGCGAAAGTGTGCGGGATAAGCCGGACTGGGCACTAACACCAGATCGCCAGGATTGACATATGCCAATGCCAAATGGGTTAACCCTTCCTTGGAACCCAACAGCGGTAGGGCTTCGCTTTCCGAATCCAGTTTGACCCCATAGCGCCGTTGATACCAGTTGGTAATCGTGCGGCGAAAGCTAGAAGTTCCTTCAAACGGGGGATAGCCATGATTAGCAGGATCTTGAATGGCGGCGATCGCGGCATCTACCACGGGCTGAGGCGTAGCACCATCCGGATTTCCCATACCCAAGTCAATCAAATCTAACCCTTGCTGGCGGGCGTTCACCTTCAATTCATCCAGCCGCGCAAATACATAAGGGGGCAGCGATTTCAGTCGGTCTGCTGGAGTCAGCCAGTTTAAAGTCATTCCAACACCTCTTTGATAGAAAGCTTCGGGGAGCGTGACGAGAACAGAGAGGCATCACTTTTGTTGCTGCTAGGAGCGCCGTCTTCATCTGCCCGTCTACTTGATCCCTGACACGGTGCCGTTGTAGACACCATTGCCGCCATCAACTGAGCCGGTTCTACATCAAATGGGAGACGATGGATGTCGGAGGATTCTGCACAGGCGATCTCTGCCGCTTGTTGTAAATCGGCGATCGAAATGGTTGCCATACCGAGATCCATTAAACTTTGGGGCAAGCCAATTTCTGCATAAAATTTAAGCAATTGTTGCCGTGCAGTTGCCGCCAATTGACTACCCTGCACCAGTTCCTCTAATCGTAGCTGCACCAAAATTCCGTATGCTACTTTCTCGCCGTGGAGAGTGCCGTGGCTTGCGGTCAAGTGTGTCAACCCATTGTGGACTGCATGGGCAGCAACGGTGCGACATTGGGCACCCCCTAACCCGCCAATCACGCCTGCCAGCAGCACCGATGCATCAACAACATCTTGCCAGTCCTCGCTGCCGGGATTTTGCAGGGCGGCAACGGATTTTTGCAATAGAATATCGCGTAAGACTCTTGCTTGCTGCACTGCCCCAATCAAAAGCGTCCGTTGAGAATGACCGCTGCTAATAGAGGCTTCATACCACTTGGCGATCGCGTCTCCAATGCCAGCCACCAGAGTCCGTTGAGGAGCCGTGGCAATCAGGTCATAGTCCAGCACCAGCAACTGAGGACATTGAGACAGGGGCACATCATACAAAAATGCGCCATCCTCAGAATAAACATTGGACAAGGCTGTCCAGGCTGCACAAGTTGCCGCCGAAGTGGGAATCGTCACGATGGGCAAACCGCACTGATGCGCCAATAACTTAGAGGTATCGAGCGCTTTACCGCCGCCAATGCCAATGATCAGATCTGCCTGATGGGTCTGCACCATCTGCCGGAGGGTTTCCAGGGTTGCCTCGCTGCAATCGGGATGATAGCTGGCTTGAGTCGCATGGAGTTGATGCGCTTGAATAGCAGGCTGGAGCAGCGGATAAACCATTGCTAATGTGCGATCGCCCCCCACCAACAAGGGACGTTGCCCTAAACGAGCGATCGCGGCTCCTACCGTCATCAGCACTCCCTGTCCACGAATGACTTGAGCAGGCGAAATGCACAAAGTCGGCAGAATGGCAGAATGGTTAGACATGGCAAGTAAAGTTTTTAAGGAAAAACGATAGAAAATATTGGTCTACGAAGCAGCCGCTTTGGGTAATTGGGCAAGCTTGGCTGGATCGAGAGAGATTTCCATTTGGTCGTCGTAGCGGGAGGCAAGCGATCGCCGCACTTCACCGAGGTATAACGGAATCGATACGCCGGGTTCGGGATGCAAGATGGTTCGCACCCGGATCGTCATTTTACCAGCCCCTTGAGCTAGCCGCCCCGACGAGTAGAGATCGGCGGCAGCTTGGCGCAGAGTGGCTTCTAGCTGAGTTCGGGTCAAGTCGGGCGCTACGGCAATCACCACATTGGGTCCGCCATTATCAAACACGCGGGTAAATCGCGCCGCATTGGGAATCGATGGGTTGACATAAAACCCTAAGCTCAGAGCGTATAATCCGCCCGTTAGCACCGCCATGAAACTGGTAACGCCTACCAAACGAAAGCGGATGCCCCATTTGAGCAGCAAGCCAAGAACCATCAAAATGGCACAAAAGATTGTGAAATATCCAACCCATTGAGCGATCGCGGTAATTTGAGCCGTTAACACCATAGAGCATTTTAAAAACTAAAGTTTAATCATCCGACGGAGCTAAGCGATCGCGGTCAAGCCTTAGTCAAACAACCAGGCTTTGACCCGCTCCAAGTTTTTCCAGCCCGGTTTGCGAGCTAGCCCATCCTGGATGTTGTGTTCCACTTCTTCTCGCAGTTCAGCCGCAACCATGATGATTTGCTGAGTCAGTTCAATGTGTTCACGGACTCCCTTTTTGCCCGCTTCTAACATTGCCAGCGATAGATTCACCCGCGCTTGAGGATCTTGAGGGTTGAGCTTGACCGCTTTTTGAGCTGTGTCGTAAGCTTTGCTGGGCTTTTCAGCCAACAAATAAAGCCAAGATAAACAAGTCCAAGCGGAGCTAGTTTTGGGAGCGCGATCGCACACTTCTTTAAACACAGGAATCAGCGCCTCGGGGTCTTCCCCTGCCTTGTATCGCTCAAGCCCTTCATCAAAGAGAGTTTCAACAGTCTGAGTCATAGGTGAAAAATGCAAAAATCATGACAACAGGCGATCGCGAATCATGACAACAGGCGATCGCGAATGACGATCAGCTAGCATCCTACTTTAAGCCGAAAACGACTTGCCACAGCCACAAGTTTGGTTAGCATTAGGATTGGTGAACTGGAACCCACCCCCAATCATGGCATCACTGTAATCAAGCTGCATCCCATATAAATACAGCAGGCTCTTTGGATCGCACACCACCTTAAAGCCTTCGTAATCATAGACTTCATCCGTTGCTTGAACCTTGGAGGGATCTTCAAAATCCATCATGTAAGACATACCAGAACACCCGCCCCCTCTCACGCCAACTCGCAAGAAAAGGTCAGTTCCTTGCTTCTCTCGAAGTGCCAAAACATGGCTTAGGGCAGAGTCACTCATCAATATTCCGCGTTGCTGAGACTGTGTAGCTTGGGTCATTGAATTCAAACTCCTTTGCAATCACGAAAAGTAAATTACAAGTACTTTTTCTCATATCATCTTCCATAGTATCAAGGATAGATCAGTATTGAAAGCTGCTTTCTAACACGCGATGTGCGACTTTCCCGATTGCCCACCCTGCGGGAAGCAAGCTACACCCTAAATCCCTCTCCCGAAGCGGGGCTGCGGTATATGCACAAGTCTGTCTGGCTTCGTTTTGCCCTGTCTAGCCCCCTAAATCCCCCAATTCTGGGGGACTTTTAAAACTCTTGTCCCCCCAGAATTGGGGGTTAGGGGGCGGTTTGGCGAGGGCTTAGCTAGATTCAATCACTTATGTATACACGGTAGCCCAAAGCGGGAGAGGGACTTTGATCTATTCTTGCTCCCCTTCTCCTGCCTTGGGAGTAGACCGTGGGGTGTACGAAGCCGAGGAGCTGAGGAGTAGCTTGATTGCCGCAGGGTGGGCTGACTTTAGTTGCACATCAGGTAAGGAGATCAGGTAAGGAAAGCTGCTTTCTAACAGCAATTGTTAAAGGTTGGCAAAATCCTTTGTAGCCGCAAAAACCGTAAGCAGTAAGATAAGTAATCTACCCGCTGATCAAGCATGATTTTGATCATTGCTTTTGAATTTGGGTCGTTTCGCCTTTGCCGCTTTGTAAATGTCTATGAATGCACTCAATCGTTCTACCCGTCGTCGCCTACAGCAACTCAAGCAAAACCCTTCTAGCGTGTGGGAGGGCGATCGCCGCAAGTTGGCTGGATCTCAAAACCCAGATTGGATCGAAACTGGTAGTAACCCTGCCACTGATGGAGACTGCATTCTCTGGGTAGATGGCTCCCAAGGAATGGTCAGGGCAATGGATATCGTTACGCCCGATACGGGTTCCGAAGCGGTAGTGCGAACTCTACTTCGAGCGATGGAGCATCCCCATAATCCGGGAGTGCCTGCCCGCCCAAAAAAGATTGTGGTGCGCGATCGCGAACTTCAGTTTTTTTTGCGGGGTGTGCTACAGGATCTCGACATCACCCTTGATTACATGCCTGACCTGCCGCTGATCGACGAAATTTTTCGGGGGTTTCAAGAAACAGTTGGCAATCAGCAGCCCCAACTGCCAGCCCCCTATGAGGCAGCCCTGCTGAGTAAAGTCGATGAAATCTGGCATGATGCTCCTTGGGAAGTGCTTGCCGACCATCAAATTCTGGCGATCGAACTGAATCAGTGGGATGTGGGAACGCTCTATGTTTCCATCATGGGCATGTTGGGCATGGAATTTGGCGCTTTGTTTTATCGATCGCTCGATTCACTCAAGCAATTTCGGCAACGGGCAATTGATCAAAGCTCGATCGAAGCCATGCAAGAAGCTTTTTTGGGTCAAGATTGCCTATTTATTACCTATGAAACTGACGAAGATGATTTGGAAGAAATTCCGCTGGACTTTCGGCAGCGATCGCCCGATGAGATTGAGCCAGTATTCGGCAATTTGCATCCATTAGAAGGGTTGCGATCGTTTTTATATAACGAAGAAGCCGCAACCCTTTTGGTGGGCTTAGAAGCGCTCCATCGATTTCTGGGGCAGCATCGCCAAAAATTCAAAAACGATGCATTTCCACCCATCAGCAGCCGCTACAAAATTCCACTTGCCGATGAAACTGATGGTGACAAAATAACCCAAATTTCGGTAAAGGTAACAACACTGCCCGATTTGGCAAACGAACTATTGGACATGGAGGAAGAAGACGGAGAATCTGAATTGTCCTTTCCGATCGTGCGAGACGATCTAGTTCCTGAAAGTTCCTTTTTGAGTTTGGGCATGATGCCCTGGGAAGTGCTAGAAATGCTGCGAATTGGCGGGGCATACTATCAATTTAAGGAGGAGCTAACTCAGGGGGGAGAAGGTTTGCCAGTCGTCATGATTCAAACATCTCGCCCTAAGGCAAAAACTATGATTGAAGAGCTACAGGCTGCCGGTGGTTTACAGGGCATTTGTTTTAATCCAGGCGAAAACCCTTTAGAGGGCGATCGCTACGACATCGGCTTGCTGCAAACGGGCAATGGCGATTTGCATCTATTTGGTGAGTTTGGTGAAACCGACCCAACCCACGCTGCCGCCCGCAAAAAATGGGATCAGCGCTGCAAAAAAACAAAAGGGGTTTGCGGGCTGATTATTGCCAAAGGCTTAACGGGTGCTGCGCGAGGTAACCCACAATTCAAGGACATGCTGGCATTGTTTGAAGCAAGCGCCATCACGACAAACGACCTTGGATTAGGAACGCTGCAACTCACCGTTGCTACGGATGAGTTTTGAATTCGCCATATCTCCTACCGAGACGCGACGCGATCGCCACTCACAATTCGCCACTCACAATTCGCCACTCGCCACTCGCCATTCCTCAGAATCTTGCCTCGTACTCAAATTGGGCGCGGGTATCGCCTGAAAAGTCGGTAGAACTGCGGAACAGGAGGCGATCGTTAATTCGGTAGCGCAACCCAAACTGGGGCGATTGATCATTAGTGAGTACTTTCAAAACACTGACTGAAATGGTGGGGCTAATATCCAGCGAGGCTTCTGCGCCTAGCCCTAATGTGCTGGTTTTGCCTGACCCACGGGATACATCGGTGGTGCTGGTGGGGAACAGGCGAAACTCGCTGAGTCCAAGCGCATTACCGATCGCCGTTTGAACATTAGTAAACAGGGGCGTAGACCCCGCCAAGTTGGCAATTCCAAGCAGCGTATCGCCGCGCCCAAAGGTATCCACAAAGCCACCTCCAATCAACGATACAATTTCTTCTTCGCTGCGAGGTGGGCTACTGGTCAGTTCTAGAATGTCTGCCAGTTGGCTGGCGGGTCCATTCACCTCTGCCCGTACCCGAATCGTTTGCAATGAGCCAAAACTAGATGCTGGAACGGGCACATCTAAAATTTCGGAGGGAGCAAGCACCAATGGCTGACGACGGTTGTTGACTTGAGCCACCAGTGCCACTAAGCGAACGTTGAGTTCGGGGTCAAGTTGGCGGGCTGGAGTAAAGGTGGCGGTTTGGGCAAAGCCACGCTCTAGGGAGAACTGAGTTGTGAACAAGTAGAGTTGTCCGGCGGTGAGGCGGATCACGCCTTCGGGGCGGATTTCGTTGAAATTGCCATTTACCGTCAGGTCTCCCTTGGCGATGAAGTTGAGCAGGGGCGGCTGAACGATGGCAACGCGATCGCCCAGAGTTAACTGCAAGCCAGCAAATTCTATACCGGGCGCACTGCCGGCGTCGCCTCCCGTCTGAGCGGTGACGGCTGCCGGATCAGAGAGCGACACTCTGCCATCGCTGAGCAGCACAGTGCCGCCGAGGGTGGGATTCAGCGCCGTTCTGCCTACTATCACTTCACCATCGACCCCCCCTTGATAAATCCCCTTTAGGTTGAGATCAATTTTATTCAGCGCCACGGTTAAGGGATTATTCCAATCTGGATCGACAGGCGTAAGTCGTCTCGATAAGGGAAGCACTCCTTGGGCGGTGACGCTGCCCTCGCTAAAGGTGCCGACGATTTTTTCAACCCGGATGCGATCGCTGTCAAACTGAGCAATTCCAGTTACATTGGTGAGCGGATCGGGCAGAGCGCGGGCTTGCAGCGTGGCATCGGTGACTCTAACTACGCCAGTTGCGATCGGGTTATCGAACGTGCCGCGCACTCGCACTTTGAATTCGCCCCTGCCGTTGACCCAACTGACTTGATCGGTCAGCACATTCAGCAGGGCAAATCCTTCATCTTTCACGTCTAGATCAAGGCTAATTTGATCGCTAGCGGGCGCGATCGCGGCAAATGGCAACTGAAACGGTAGGCTGCCGATCGCGGTCAAAGGTTCTTTCTCAATGACTGCCACAGTGGCGGCAAAGTCGAGCCGCGCATCGGTGTAAGTAAAATTGCCCCGCGCTGCTTGAACAGGAGTTCCGTTTAATACGCCATTGGTCAGGTAAAAAGAACCTAGCGCTTGAGGATTGGTAAATTTGCCAGAGAGGGTGGCGGAGCCGTTTAGCAATCCTTCTGTGTCTACAGGTAGGTCAACAAACCCCGTCAGCACATCGAGGGGCAGATTTTCGACTCGTAGCTGTCCAGCTTGTTGATCGCCTAAAACACGACCAGAGAA
>JBBSCL010000143.1:0-7404 GCA_038250345.1 Leptolyngbyales cyanobacterium | reverse complement strand
TGCTTGCGCTAAAACCCAGGCTGTACTGCCAACAGCAGCTTCTATAACCAGAATACGTAATACACTCGCAGCTTCCAGGAATTCTGCCCCATAGATTACTTGAAGAAGTAGGGGACAAACCAAAATAACCGCGATCGCCGCCAATAAAGTTAAAGCCCCACTCAACCGGGCAGCCCGTCCCGTTACAGCTATCACCTGCTCTATCGAACAGGCAGACACCTTCGGCAAAAGTACTGTCACAATAGAACCCTGAAACACCCCCAACATACGCGATACACTCAACGCCACTGCGTAAAGTCCCAATTCTTTAGGAGCTAGCAAGCCTACGACTAACGCTTGCCCAACTTGCCCCGACAACGTACTGATCAAATCAATCCCATAGGATCGTAAGCCATAGCTAAGCAGTTCTTTGAAGTATTTGCCCAAACCCCCCAGACTTAACTGATAACTCTTTAGCAGGTGAGCCAGCATCCAACCCGTTAGCGGTAGCCACGTTAGCGAGTAAGTCAACGCCGCAGTCCAAGGGGTGAGTGCTTGCAACAGTGCGAGTAGAACCAAAACTAAAAGTGTTAATAGAGTTTGCAAATAGTTAGTTTGATTAGCAATTCTAAATTCGCCCCGTACTTCTAATGCTTTGGTTGTAATGGTAGACATTAACACCAGTGGTGCAGTTAGCATTAGCCACTGGGCTAACTGGATCACACCAGGGGAGTATTTAGCCAGCCATAGAGGTATGAAAACAATACCAATTGATGCAGCAATAGCACCTAAAATTAGCCCCAAGTACAAAGAAGCTGAAAAAATCTTTGACTCGTCCTCAGGATGTTTCTTGAGATTAAAGATCAACGCATAGGGAATGCCAAGAGTCAGGGCATAGGAAAGAAACTGGGGCCAGGTTAAAATGGCAGCTAACTCACCCCTTCCCTCTGCGCCTAAAAACCGAGCAGTGATCACACCTGTGAGTAAACTGGTGGCAATTATCAGCAGTCGGGTAACTAGTGTTTGAACCGTTGCTGCAATGCCACTCTGCCCTTTCAAAACCCAATGAACGCCAGCAGTAATTGTTTTTATCATTGCTTGCTCTAAAAATCTACGGGTATAAGAGGGCTAACCTCTCTTAATTGGCTAGGAACTTGGCAATTCGTCTCCAAATTGCTTTCCAGAGGGGATAGCGCCAACCTTTCCATGCAGTTTTGTCAACATACTGATAGAACAACGCTTGAGAGCGGTGTCGGTAGGAGTTCCAGGGTTTGAATCCTGATGCAAAATGCACAATATAAGGATTGTGCAATGTGTTGTTGTATGAATCTTCTTGAAACGGACTCTCTTTCCACGATGAATAGCGGTAAATGCCTGGAGTCTGGTTCCATCGTGGATCTAATTCTCTCCACTGACCAGCAAGCACTACATTGAGTCCATCCTGATCGGGCCAACGGATATATTTACCGTGTTGACGGACATACTCGATAACTTTTAGACCGATGTTATCAACCCGCCACTTCTTAAAGTTAATCAGCAGGACACCTGCATTGAAGTAGGGTTGATTGCCGGGAATTCCTAATTCCTGATAGTTCAAAAGTCCAGCGGAAATTGTGGGTGTTCCGATATCTGGAACTGCTAATAGATAATTGTCTTCTACATCTATGCTCCACAATTTTCCCAAATCTTCATTGACAACCAAATCAGAGTCTAGATAAATCACCTTATCAAAGCTGTGAGGCAACAGTTCGTCAATTAAAAGTCGGTAGTAGACTGCTGTTACAAAGTGATCAGTCAATTTCAAATCTTTTAGCGATCCACTCGGTGGGATCAGCCACTCGATGCTACATCTCTCAGAATCAACAGATTTTAGAATCCTACGTCTATTCTTTTCTGTCATTCCATCGCCTAACACAAACATACGCAGTTTGTATTTGTTGGAAAGATTGGCAAGTGCAGAGCATACCATGGCTGCAAATGGCATTGCGTACCTGTCATCAGCGGTGGTAATGACAGGTATTGTTTCAAGCACCGAGGTCATTGTGTGGGCTGCAACTGAGTTGGCGCTGGAGTTAACTTGATCTAACATCGTGAGAAAGCTCCCTCGTTTTGAATACTCTTCTATTCCGTCAGCTTGAGAGCTTAGTTATCCCATCCGATTTTAGACTCGATGGATGATTCCGAAATCTTGTAAGCAATATGAAAAGTTGTAAGTAATATGAAAAGAATTAGATTAATGAAGCACCCAAATGATGATGCAGTTACGAGTTTTCATGTCTATTACTCATATCCCTCAATCTTGACCACAGCCCGGATGAAATATATAACTGACTTACAAGTTCATTAAAACTTAACAATCAGGCCATCCCAAATAAAATTTCCTGAATGCTAGCAATCGGTATCATTCTTACCTCACTCCCCGGATTCCCTATTGAGCCAAACCTATTAGGTGTTTATAGTAAGATAAGGCGATTGCTGATTCATTCTTTGCAGCTTTTCTATCAAGTTAAAGTGATAGTTTATATAGCTGTCGCCACAAAGGTTAGGACACTGGGATCAAAGGGGGTGTGGGGGCTTTGCCCCCAGCCAGGGGTTCCACCCCTGCACCCCGTCCTAACCAATCCGTCTATGGCTATACATAGGCAACAAAGAGACTGGCAGAGGGAATCGCCCAACAGTGTCTCAGGATCATCCGGCATAATAGATCTGTTAGGAAATAACAATAAAAAATCGCTGAAATGCTTGCATAGGATTAACTTCAAGGATTTTGAGCTTGTTACCCAACAACGCTAATACTGTAAAAACTCAACGACAAATGTGAAATGTCATCCTAACCCAGAGTCTAACAAAACCAGTTCTAAAGCATCATTCCAGTGCGGCGGCTTTAATCCGAAAGCTTCGGAAATTTTATCGGTATCTAAACACGAATAGGCAGGTCTTTGAGCAGGGCTTGGATATTGATCGGAAAGAATTGGTATTAGAGTTCTAAGTCTACCCACTTCAAAACTTTTAGAAAGCTCAAAAATCGCTTTTGCAAACCCATGCCAACTGACTTGGCTGGTAGACGTGAGATGGTAAATACCGTACTTACCAGCCAAAAACTGATATATGTCTGGGCAACCCTGAGACACAATCTGAGCTGTGGCTTCTGCAATCATCCGACTCCAAGTAGGAGAACCCACTTGGTCATCAACTACCTTTATTTCTTCACGTTCTTGAGCCAGTTTCAGCATCGTTAACAAGAAATTTTTTCCTTTTAGCCCGTAAACCCAGCTTGTCCTAAAAATTAGGTATGCATCATTTACAGCAGCGATCGCTTGCTCCCCCGCTAGTTTAGTTAACCCATATACACTTTGCGGATCTGTGAGATCATCTTCTAAATATGGTCGGGTTTGACTGCCGTTAAACACGTAGTCTGTTGAGTAATGGATCATTCCCGCTTTACATCGTTTGGCTTCTTCTGCGATGATGCCGGGCGCGGTGCCATTGATCGCCATTGCCAAGTCTGGCTCAGACTCGGCCTTATCGACCGCAGTATACGCGGCGGCGTTGACAATTAAGCTGGGTTGTACATCACGAATTACAGTGCGAATGGTGTCTGGCTTGCCCAAATCAATGTTGTAAGGTGCAGAAGGGTCACGATTGGCAGGAATAACAGTTCCACTTGTCATTAAGGTGCGATGTAGCTCCCAGCCAACTTGACCCGTGCTGCCAATTAAGAGAATTTTATTCATGCAAACACCTCTGCCTCTCTCAAAAGCTTGCCTGCTTTATCCTTGCTAGATAACGTCGCTTCGCTATCCACTGGCCATGCGATCGCTAACTCTGGGTCATCCCACCGTAAACTGCGCTCATGGGCTGGAGCATAAAAATCAGTGGTCTTATAGAGCACCTCTGCATAGTCAGACACCACCAAAAAACCATGAGCAAAACCAGGTGGCACCCATATCTGCCGCTTGTTGTCGGCGCTTAGATATATGCCGACCCACTGCCCAAAACGCTTAGAGTGTTTACGTAAATCGACTGCTACATCAAAGATCTCACCCACGACCGCACGAACTAATTTGCCCTGGGGCTGTTGAATTTGATAGTGTAGCCCCCGCAACACATTTTTTGCTGAGCGGGAGTGATTGTCTTGCACAAAGTGTTCCGTAATGCCTAACTTTTCTAAAAAAGCGCGTTCATTATAGCTTTCATAGAAAAATCCTCGCTCATCACCAAAAACCTGTGGTTCAAGAATCAGTACATCAGCAAGTTCCGTTGGAATGACGTTCATTGTGCTTCACCTCCAACTAGTTCAGGAACTAAACGCGACTTCATAGTGTTGTTCAAACTGTGTTCCAGCAAATTTGCCGGGTCGGCTTCGGTTTTAAGAAGAGCCATGAGATATTTGCCGTAACTGCTTTTTGCTAAGGGCTGAGCAAGCCGATAAAGCTGGGCTGCATCAATATAACCCTGGTGGTAAGCAATTTCTTCAACACAGGCGACTTTAAAGCCTTGTCGGTTCTCTAAGGTTTGAATAAAGCTTGATGCTTGATGCAATGCCTCATGGGTTCCAGTATCCAACCAGGCATAGCCTCGACCTAGCAGTTCTACTCTCAGCTGACCGCGATGCAGATATTCTCGGCTTAAATCAGTAATTTCTAGTTCACCGCGCTTTGAGGGCTTTAGGGTCGCTGCAAGCGCGGCAGCTTGAGCGTCATAGAAATAGATACCGGGAACCGCATAATTTGACCTAGGCTGCACCGGTTTTTCTTCTAGACTAATCACTCGGCCAGTGGTGTCAAACTCAACCACTCCATAGTGTTGTGGCTCCGCAACGCGATATCCAAACACTAATGCGCCTTCTTGAAGCTGCGCCGCTTGCGTCAGCACATCAACAAAGCCATGCCCATAAAACAGATTATCGCCCAGTACCAAACAAACCGGCTCATCTGCAATAAACTCTCGACCCAAGATAAAGGCTTGTGCTAACCCCTCAGGTTTGGGCTGCTCAATGTAGCTAAACTCCAGCCCCCATTGGCTACCATCTCCTAACAACTGTTGAAATAAGGGCAAATGGGCAGGCGTTGAGATAATTAAAATTTCTCGAATCCCAGCCAACATCAGCGTGGATAGCGGATAGTAGATCATCGGCTTGTCATAGACCGGCATCAGCTGTTTGCTCATCACCTGGGTCAAAGGATAGAGTCGAGTCCCAGATCCGCCTGCCAAGATAATTCCTTTCATCACCTACTCCTCTTGTGTTGGCTTGTTTAATGCAATTCTTCAATACTGCGATCGCTATAGTTTTGTTGAATCCAGGTTTGGTATGCTCCTGAACGAACTTGCTCAACCCAATCGGCGTTTGCTAAATACCATTGCACCGTTTTGAGCAGCCCACTTTCAAAACTTTCCTGAGGCTGCCATCCCAAATCTCTCTCAATCTTGCTGCAATCAATCGCGTAGCGTCGATCATGTCCTAACCGATCTTTGACAAATGTAATCAGCGATGAATGCTTCATGTTTGGCTTAGGAGCGAGATCATCTAAAATCGTACAAATCTGTTCTACAACAGTCAAATTGGTCAGCTCATTGCGACCACCAACGTTGTAGGTTTCACCAACCTGGCTTTGCAGCAACACCTGATAAATTGCATCACAGTGGTCTTCTACATATAGCCAATCCCGTACATTTTGCCCATCCCCGTAGATCGGCAACAGCTTGCCCTCTAACGCATTCAGAATTATCAGAGGAATCAGTTTTTCAGGGAATTGACGAGGCCCATAATTATTTGAGCAATTAGTGGTGAGAGTCGGGAAACCATAGGTGTGATGATATGCCCGGACTAAGTGATCAGACCCAGCCTTGGATGCCGCATAGGGGCTATTGGGTGCATAGGGTGTATCTTCCCGAAATGCTGGATCGGTTGGATTGAGTGATCCATACACCTCATCGGTTGAAACATGCAAAAAGCGAAACAGATTTTTTTGGGCTGCGGGGAGATGCTCCCAATAAACCCTGCTTGTTTCTATCAGATTAAAGGTTCCAACCACATTTGTTTGAATGAAGTCATGGGGGTTTAAGATCGATCGATCGACATGACTCTCGGCTGCAAAATTCAGAATGGCATCAGGTTGACAACGTTCCAATACCGCACGTACAAGCTCGGTATCTCCAATATCTCCTCGTACAAACTGATATCCAGAATCGTCTGATAGTGCGGCTAAAGTTTGAGGATGACTAGCGTAGGTAAGTTTATCTAAGTTGATAATATTTGCCCAGTCTTCTTGCCTTGTTTTAAGGATAAAATTGGAGCCAATAAACCCTGTTCCACCTGTAACCAAATATGTTGGCATAAGAATCACCTGTCGTTAACTTCAGAATGGCTTGTCAATCCTAATACCGAACTTGAATTAGCTTCTAAGTTTTCAGTCAATCTACTTTTCTACTAAACTATTAGCAAGCCGCAAGCGTTCCGACACAGAGATCTAGCACACTCGTTGCCTCATCCAGAATCAAAATTTCTGGATTTTTTAACAGCGCTCGAGCTATGGCAATACGCTGGTGCTTTCGAATTCCATTAATAAATTCTGATGCAATAGCCGTAAACCGACCGCGCGATTCCGAAACCGGAAAGCTTGCTTCTCGAACTCGCTTGTTGAAGCTCGATAGCCCCGCCCCAGCTAAACTAAACAGGGCTATTGACATAATCGAAAGCGGAATTGAAATCCATAGGGCGATCGCAGCGTACACGACCATAACCGATCCCTTCGTTAAAACGAAGGCAAATTGCCCCATTAAAGCTTGCAGTTGACCCACCTCAGCCGTCAATGTGTTTAACAAGCTGCCAGAGCGAGTGGTGCTAAAAAACTGTAAGCTTAATGACTGAAGTTGCTCAAAGATTTGCTTGTAGAGGCGATCGATCAATCGTAGTTGAGCGATGCTCATATACACAGCAGACAAGTAGTTGAAAGCAGCCCGAATCCAGGTTGCCGTTAGAATCAGCGTACAACAGCGATAGAGACGCTCTAATTCAGGTTTATCGATTCCCAGCACCCATACATCAAACCATCCAATTCCAGTTTGAAAGGGGGGGCCACCTGAGTTGACTAGGCTTTGCAAAAATCCAAGTAAAAAACTAATGCCAAATCCTTCAAAAATGGCTGCTAACAATGGAAAGAGAATCGCTAGAGCAACAATGGCAGGAAAATGGCGCAGCTCGCGTAAAATCAGTGCATTATCTTTCCAGAAGCCAGTTGCCTTGAGCAGTCGCTTTAGTTTGACCTGATTCTTCATGCGTTCTGTAAACTCCTAACGTACGCCAAACGGCAACTATTCACCTTTAAACCTATACGCGTCAATCGGGTAGCGTTAGGTTTTCTACTTAGTTTTGGCTAGCTGCGTAGAATTCACAGTGTTATTTGTACCGTTAGCTATCTCTTC
>JBBSCL010000142.1:0-7422 GCA_038250345.1 Leptolyngbyales cyanobacterium | reverse complement strand
CTGAGGTGTTGCAACAGGCGCTATCCGCTGCCCTGGCTATTGACGATGAATCTGACCGTGCCAATGCCCTCGCCGCGATCGCCCCCCAGTTACCCCCAACCGAACGCCTCCAGGTGTGGGAACAGGCGTTGAGCGCTGCCCAGTCCATTCAGGATGAATCTTCCCGTGCCCGTGACCTAGCCGCGATCGCCCCCCAGTTGCCAGCGACCAATCTGCCACAACTTCTAAAGGCAACAGCAGGCTTATCTAAAGAAAATGCTGTTCAGGTACTAACGTCTCCAGCCATGCGGTTTACAGAGGCACTAGCCGTTCAATTCCCCAGCGACAAACACTCTGTCGCGCTAGAAATTGTTAAAGCGTTGCCCCAAGATGCCGATAAAACCAAATTTCTCAGTGCCTTGGTACCCCGCCTTTCGTTAGGGTTACTCCCCAATGCCCTGCGCCAGATTCAGGATGCCTTTACCCAAGATGCCTATCGGGCTGAAGCGTTGGGTAACGTAGTGCCCTATTTGCCGACTGAGCAGTTGCCAGAAGCCCTGAGACTCATTACCCAATCTATCAAGGCACCCCGCCACCAAACGACGGCTCTAGAAAACCTGATTCCTTTTCTCCCATTTCAAGAGTTGCAAGCGGTGTTGAACCTTCTCGAAGAAAACGATACGGAGCCATCAAACGACACCTCCACCCCTGAGTTACCAACCAAAGTCATCACTGAGCCAAAACTAATAGCCAGAATCTTGCGCTCAGTAGCAACTGCTCTCAGTACTGCATCAATAGACTCTGGATTGAACCAATCATTCCCCCCAGAAGAATCTGAAGAAGTTCTAACGCCACAACTTCAGGAATCAGTAGAGATCTCATTACTGATCGACAAAATCTATAAGCTGACTGTATTGCTCGAGAGCCATCAGCAACAAGGTTTTTCTTACGAGAAAGAAGCCGCCAATATTCTTAGTCAAGTGGCTCCAGCATTGACCCATTTATTAGATCAGAAGCGGAACTATACTCCTGAGTTTAACTTGCGATTCAAAGACCTGGGCTACCAAGCTCAAGTCCTGAGCGTATGTGTATGTGCCCCTTATTTTCCAGAAGCCATTGACCGATTTCTCGAAGAGTGCAGAGGCGATGACTATCGTGCCCTTCTCAACATCAAAGTTCAGGCTGCTTTACTAAACAAGCTCCATACTCAAGCCCAGAACTCAAGCAACCTTGAAGAACGAGACGAACTGCTTAAGAAAAGAGACGAACTGCTTAAGAAAAGAGACGAACTAGACACTACTCTCAAGACCATTGAAGACCCGTATCGTAAAACCGAAGGCCTAGTTGAAATTGCCCGCTACCCGGTTGGGGCAAGCTATCAAACCGAAGCACTGGGAACCATTCGAGGGCTGAGCAATTCCTACCTCAAAGCCCAATACTTCCAGCAACTGATACCCCATTTACTCGATCGCCAGCGCCTCGAAGCTGCCGACATCATCCGAGAAATCCTCGATCCCTATTACCGGGTTAAGGCATTTGTCGCCCTAGCCTGTAGATTTCCTGAGTTTCGAGGTGAGGCTATAACATCTGCTCAAACCCTCGAAAACCGAGTTCGACGCATCGAACAACTGAGCAACCTGGCGGTGGAAGTGCCAGAAATTTTGCCAGAGATCCTCGACATGGCTGAGCACGTCAAGGAAGCAATCGAGCGCCCGCAAATTCTCGTCGCCCTCGCTATCCATCTGCCCATGCGGATCAATCGTGAAGTTGACCGCGAGCGATTTGCCGGTCGCCCCATCAGCGATGACCTCTGGGATCGCGCCCTCTACCTCCTCGCCAGAGGTTATCGCGATGCTCTCCAGGGTGGCAGCCTCCGCAACGAATCGGCTCAAGACAAAGACTTCCTCAACCTCCAAGATGAAGTCAACGCCCTCGCTGACCTACTGGTGATGCGCGACCTAGAACCACCCATGACGGTAGGCATTCTCGGCGGCTGGGGGGGAGGCAAGTCTTACATCATGCACCTGATGCAAACTCACATGACCGAGGTGCGGAGCCGTTCAGTTACCACAACTGAAGCCTGGAATCCCGACCCCAAAAACGAAAAACTTTCCCCCTATGTGGGTCACATCTACCAAATCAAATTCGACGCCTGGACGTTTGCCAAATCTGACCTCTGGGCTAGCCTCATGCAGACCATCTTCTTCGAGCTAAACCGCCAAATTACCCTGGAGCAAAAGTTACTAAAATTCTTTAACGATAACGACATTGACCCCTATGCCAAAAACTCCTCCTATGGCAATGTTTGGAAGGTGCTCTATCAAGTTCGTGATGAAGAAAGAGACTATTTTCTGGAACGGGTCTTACAGAAACCGGATCTAGAAAATCTTGATCCAGCCCAGCAAGACAAAATTGACGAGTTGCTGTGGAAAAAACGGGACATTGTTAAGCAGGCTGCAACAGAGGCGTTGCAAAAGCAAGAAACTGCTTTAAAGACTGTGAATGAGTCGCTTCAGCAGAAAAAAGAACAGTTAGCAGCAGTAAAGACACAACTAAAAAAATCACAAGAACCAGATGTTCAACAGTTAGTTGGACAGGTGAATCAAATCCTGGTTGTTTCGGGAGTCTTCCTCCGAAAACGGATTGGTGATGAGGCTTTTGAAGCCTTTCGCCAGCAAATCACAACGCTTTTGCCCACCGACTTAAACCCTAAATCCTTGCAGAAATTTGGGGGAGACCTACGCCTGTTGATTTCAAATATCCTCGAAGGAACGGATGCAGAGGGCAAACCATTTAATTTTTCCTTGAAGATCTTGAAACAATGGGGGCGCAAAAACCTAGCGTTTATTGTGATCTTCTGTGGGTTTGCGGCGGCTTCTGTGTTAGCTCCTTTTCTGGTTGCCTGGAAACTTCCAGGTGCGATCGTGCCGCAACTCGTTGCCTTTGTTGCGCCTCTCCTACCTGCCATTGGCATGGCACAAAAACTCTGGCGGGCTGGTCAGCGATGGTATGACCAGACCAAGCAAGCGTTACTGGACTGTGAAACCCAAATCAAAGAGTCTCAATCTATGATTAAGCGAGAGACTCAACGGTTCCAAAAACACCAAGAAGAGCGCATCGCAACCCTACAAGCCGATATTGACCGACTAACCCAACAGGCTCAGGAACTTGAAAAACAGGTAAAAGTAGCTCAGGAAGCAGTACCTGAAAATGTGTATGCTTCACTCAACGAGTTTGTCGCCAATCGCATTAAAGAAGGTGTTTACGATCAACATCTTGGTCTGATGCACCTTGTGAAAGAGGATTTGACAAACCTGAGCTATCGACTGCTTCCACCCCAACTCGGCAGTCAAGAATACGCGCATAAGCTAGATGACCTTAAAGCTGTGTTCCCTAGAGGCCCAGCCCGTGTTGTCGTCTACATCGATGACCTCGATCGCTGCCCGCCCGATCGCGTTGTGCAAGTCCTCGAAGCCGTCCAGCTCCTGGTCAAAACTCCACTGTTCATTGCCGTCCTCGCCGTTGATGAACGCTACATCACCCGCACCCTCGAAAAATTCTATGCAGGAGTCCTCTCCAAGCGCGGTCGCCCCTCCGGTACGGATTACCTGGAAAAAATCATTCAACTTCCCTACCGGGTGCGTCCCATCATGGCAAACACCCTGGAAAGTTACCTGCGCTCCCAGGTCGTCATCCAAGACAGCGCCACTGGCGGAGCCAAATTCAGCGAATTCAGCCGTCAAGAATTCAACCTGTTGCTTGCCTGCTGCCAACAAGTAGACCTCTCCCCCCGCACCCTCAAACGCCTCACCAACGTCTACAAGCTATTCAAAATTGTTTGCCGCACCCGTGGCACTAAACCCAGCCTCCAAGTGCAGCAAGCCATCCTGGCGCTGTTAGCTCTCTCCGGTCGTTACCCCAGCCTCATGCGTGGCATCTTCGATAGCATCGAAACCTGCTTTGAAGAACAGCGCATCCCTGAGAAGGCAGAAAAACCCTCACAACCTCTCCATCTGAGAAGCTCTCTACGCGATTTCTTTAAGAAGTATCAGCTAACGGAAGGCGATCGCTACCTGCAACGTGACTTCGATAAACTCACGCACGATGCCCTACAAACCAACATCTTGCCCCCTACCCTCACACTAGAAGATATGACCCACGAAATCTTCAACCTGATTCGCTCCTTCTCCTTTGTGGGTGAAATCGGCGAAGACCCCGAAGATTACCGCATTAGCGGAGCAACAATCGCTGACCCATCACTAGGACCTCAATACCTATCGGCTCAGAAAACTACTCCTAGGGAAGGTATTAGAGCTCGCCAACTTTACTATTGCGAGAGAGCGATCGTCAAGATACAGTTAGCTGCACCAAGAAAACCGACTTCTAATTTGCAAAGAGTTTTTCTTTGAAAAAGCGACTTCTAATTTGCGAAATCAACTTTACGACCTCTAACTTGCGAAAACAGTTAAATGTCGCTTTCTCGGTAAAAATCTCTACAAGGCTTGATGGGCAGGATTCTTAGGCTGCTGATTCAATGCGAAAGCGGGTTGGCGATCGCGACATTTAATGTTCGAACGTACAAAAGCCCCGGAAACTAAGGTTTCATAGGGGCTTTTGCTTTTGTCGGCACCCATGTCCTACAGTGCAATTGTTCTACATCAAGGTGGAGATTGGGGTAATTAGAGGTAATTGGGGGATTGTTTGGGTATCATTTGGGTATCCAGAACAAATGTATCAGGAGCGTTGGAATGCATAGTGGTGACAGTGGCAAAACCCCAACAGGCAAAAATCTAAAAGGACAAGTAACCATAGAGTCCTTTCGTGATCGGCTACGATTACGTTTTCGCTTTAATGGGCAGCGATATTCTCTAGGTCTCGGGTTGTCAGCCGGTAGTAAGGCAAACTGGAGAGCAGCCGAGACACGGGCAAGACAAATCGAAGATGATATGCGATCGCAACTGGCTCATGGTGGCAACTGCTTTGACACAACTCTCGCCAAATATCAAGCCAGAGACCGTACTGTCGGTTACAGACTCAGACATAGAACCGAAGCCTACACCCAAACTTAAAGATCTTTGGGAGGAGTACGTCGATTACAAAAGCCCTAAGGCTTCTCCTAAGACCATCAATCGCACCTACCAACCAGTAACGAGTTACTTAAACAAGTGCTCGACAGACGGATTGCAAGCTAGTTTGAAGTTTCGAATGGAACTGCTTCAGGTTACAACTCAATCGCAAGCACGACGGGCATTAATGCAACTGTCCGGCTGTTGTAACTGGTCAATTAAACATGAAAAGATTAGCACTAATCCCTTGGATGGGATGTATAAAGACTTGGAGCCAACGGTCCCCCCTCCTCCAATAGCTTTTACAGTTGAGGAACGCGATAGGATCATCGCCGCCTTTGAAACTGACACTAGACCAGGCTCAAACTATCGTCACTATGCTTCACTAGCAAAATTCCTTTTCTGGACTGGTTGTAGACCCTGCGAAGCAGTTGGACTACGTTGGGGTAGCATCACCCTCGATGGCGGTCGGATTCACTTTCATGAAAGCATTGTAGAGGTATCCGGAAGACTGGAGAGACGTGAGGAAACCAAAACTGGGGTGAAGCGTTGGTTTACCTGTACTCCCAAACTTCAAAACTTGCTGCAATCTATCCGACCGATAGACCCTGCTCTGGATGCATTGGTCTTTCCGTCGCCGAAGGATAGAGCGATTTCAGAGACTAATTTCGGCGATCGCGCCTGGAAAGTAATTCTTACCAGTCTTGGGCTGAATGTGAAGGATGGTATTAAAATAACTCCTTACAATTGTCGTGACACGTGCATCACCTTGCAAGCAATGCAGGGTCACTCATCCACAACCATTGCTCGATGGGTCGGTAACTCTAGCAAGGTTATAGACGAGAAGTATATCGATAGGCTAAAGCTTGAAACCTTGCGGCCAACCGAACTTTGAGCATATTCAAGGCAATCGCACAACTCTGTGTCCAGGCTCAGAAATACAGTCAACAGCGATCGCCTCATTGATCTTCTCAATTCTCACCGTCAGAGTTTAACCTGAAGGCAACGACTGTTTGCAGGTATTTCTAGGGGAATTGTGTGACGAGTCAAACCTTTGCTAACGGCTACGCCTTGCTCATCGGTGTGGGAGCGGATCTCCCCGTGACTGCTCAAGACCTGTCGCCAACGGTGAGTGGGGATGCTGATGTGGTGGCAAGGGACAAGATTGATTTGAGAGAGTCGCAGGGGGCGATCGTCAATCCAGTAACAGGGGCGGTCATTACGCAGCAGTTTGGGCATACGACGAATATCAACACGGGTGGTGGTGACTATGCCGGAAGGGATTTGTCTAAGTAGCAAGCAGAGCCTATCTCGCTGGCTCTGCTTGCTACAACCTCGACTGTTATGATTAGTAGTGTCGGTACGGAAGGTGACGTCGTTGGAAGTAGCACCCTGGGACGTTGAGGTTTACACGCCCCAGCAGGGGAAGCAACCTTTCACAGAGTGGTTGAACTCACTGAAAGATACCCAGGGCGCGAATAAGATACTTTTGAGGATTCGCCGGATTCAGTTGGGTAATCTGGGTGATCACAAATTCATTGCTGATGGAGTCTTTGAACTGCGCATGAAATTTGGACCGGGATACAGGGTTTACTTCGGTAAGGTTGAGCATCGCATCATTGTGCTGCTATGTGGCGGTGACAAAAGTTCCCAGGAGCGCGATATTCAGCAGGCATTGCAGCATTGGGCAGATTATAGGGGGCGAGAGGATGACTAGAAGTGTGCCATTTAGCGCTGTCTTGAATGATTACCTCAAGAATCCTGAGAAAGCGATCACTTACCTGCAAAGTGCTTTGGAAGAGGGCGATCCAGAGCTTTTTCTGGCAACGCTTCGAGATGTGGCATCGGCACAGGGCGTGCTGTCAACACCAGCCGCAGGGTTACCTGAATTATCGAAGTTGGTGGAAAGTTTACGGCGGCATGGGGTTCGGGATGAGGTGATTAGTGCCGTATTGGCTGAAGTGAATAGCTAAGATAGACGCAGGTTAACGAATCCAGGTAACGATCGGCATCGATTATGCTACTCATCGATTTTAATCTTCTGCTAGAAGAACTGGATCTTAATAATGAGTGTTTTGGTTCAACGACGTTTAAGAGGCAGGCTGTTGCAAAAGGCATTTAGCCGGACCAATGTTTTTACATCCAGAACTATGCTGGGATGATTGGGACACGACGCATGGATTTGACCGTTGACCCGCCGCCCGATTTAGCGATTGTGCTTTGCACACACTGCGTGATCGAAGTGGATGTGACCTCCAAAACTGGACTGGATGCCTATCAAGCACTGGGCGTGCCAGAGCTGTGGCGGTTTGAGGATGGGCGACTGCGAATCAGCCTGTTGCAAAATGGGCAGTATCAAGATGTGAATGCCAGTCCT
>JBBSCL010000141.1:0-7441 GCA_038250345.1 Leptolyngbyales cyanobacterium | reverse complement strand
TGGAAAGGTGATAGTTGCTGCCGGAACGCCTTTGTAGCGTTCTACGTCGAGCTTATTCAACGTCGGTTTCATTACCGGAAGAGTTTTTCCTGCTTTGTAGGGAACGGGATAAACGGCGAGTTGACAGTTGCACTGAGCCAGTGGGATTACTTGTCCGCCGCGACGAGTCAAGGCAAACCAGGCAGTAGAGGGTTTTCCGGCGGTGGGATTGTGGCTGGGTTCAATATGGAAAGTTGCCGCTACATCTCTCGCCGCCGAGGTTTCTATTTCATGCGCTAAAACAGGCGCAGCCATCAACAGGGTGATCAATGCCCCCACATCCTTACTTCGATTTGACAATAGGCGCATAAAATTGCTCCACTGATAAAAGTGACCAGATCCAACGTTGGCGAATCAACAAAACTAACAGAGTCAAGCCTACTAGCAACAGCGCTGACGTGATCTGACTTTGAGATACCTCCAAGGCACCGAAGTAATGAGAGCCAAGCCACAGGGTATGACCTACCCCTAAAACTAGGGCTGGAATGTTGAGCAGATGAACCCATCGCCAGCACCGTCCTAATGCGCGGACTGCGCGATCGCAACTGGTGGCGGCGGCAGGAGTCATCAACGCTAACGCGATCGCTCCTGACCACAGCGCAGCTTGCTGTTCTGGCAGCATGAACGAAACTGCGTCTAAGTTCCAGTTGAGATTATGCTGAACGATGTGTAGACTATGGGCAATGGCAAGCGCAAATGCGCCCACACCTAGACCCCGGCGATATTTAAGCGGTGCAGCCCAGAGCCGACTGATCGGACGGGCAACCAGCGCCAGCATTAAGAGAACCAAGGCTCCATGACTGGTGTAGTTCTCCATCTGTCCGGTTCGGAGCAAGATCAGCAGCCCGATCGCGATCGTTACCCAGCCGCCCATGCGAAATAGTTGGCTGCGGCGATCGGCACTCAGCAATGAAGCAGATACGCCGATTCCTAACATCGAGGGCAGCGTTCCGAGTCCAAATGCCAGCATTGTGACCATGCCGTGCCATAGGCTGCCAGTTTCCGCTGCTTTAATTTGGGCAGTGTATAGAAAACCACAGGGCACGAGTCCCCACGTTAGTCCTAACACCAGCGGAGTCCACCAGCGGGAGCCAAGAGACTTGATCATCCCGGCGCTAAGGGTTTGATGAAATTTTCCTTGAAAGAGTTGAAGCAGCGGAATTTTAGGCAGCAGGTTGGGTTGAACCTGAACCAGCCCCATCCAAATCAGCAAACCGCCTGTGAAAATTGCCAGTCCTCGCCGTAAGCCGCTTTCAATTCCGGCAAGCTGTCCGCCTGCGATTAGAACTGAACCCAACGCTCCAATTCCGGCACCGATCGCCGCGTAGCTGAAAATTCGCCCGACATTCAGGAGTCCGTGGAAGTAGAGCGATTTTTGCCAAGTCGGAGCAGAAGAGGTTTTTTGCGATAACGAGAATGCGATCGTCAACGGACCACACATCCCAACACAGTGACCAAAACTGCCGAGAAACCCCAAAATCATGACCAACAGTAGATCCACTCGGTTTCCTACCTCATTCGACCGCTTCAGCAATCAGAAAAAGCTTTCAGAACAGTTCAACATACGGCGTGTGAGGAGAGTTGTCAAAAGACAGCCCGTCAAACTAGACAAAATTAGTTGGAGGTGCGTTGAGCAGTTTAGGGTGCGTTTCGGCTTCGCTCAATGCACCCTACCCGTTTAACAATGCTTCCACAAACTCGTAGCTGGAGAACGGGCGCAAATCTTCAATGCCCTCACCAGCGCCGATAAAGCGAATGGGTAAGCCGAGTTGCTGGACGATCGCCAGAGCGATGCCGCCTTTTGCGGTGCCGTCTAGCTTGGTTAATACTACGCCGCTGAGCTTTGCCGCTTCTGAAAATACTTCCGCTTGACGCAAGCCGTTTTGTCCCAAGGTGGCATCTAGCACGAGCAAGGATTCGACGGTGGCATCGGGGGCTTTTTTGTCAATAATTCGGCGCACTTTGCTGAGTTCATCCATCAGGTTCTTTTTGTTTTGCAGTCGTCCAGCCGTGTCGATCAAGAGTAAATCGCTACCCCGTGATTGGGCGGCGGTGATGGCATCAAAGACTACTGCCGCTGGGTCGGTGTTTTTGCCCGGATTGGCAATCACCTCTACGCCACTGCGCGAACCCCAAACTGTGACTTGCTCCACAGCCGCAGCCCGGAAGGTATCGGCGGCACCAATCAGACACTTGTAGCCCGATTTTTGGGCGATGTGTGCCAATTTACCGATGGTGGTGGTTTTGCCAGCCCCATTTACGCCCGTCATCAGCCAAATGTTGAGCGTATCGGGTTTGGGTGCAAAGGTGGCGCTAACGGTGTTACCTAAGGGGCGATCGAGCATGTCGCGCAAAATTTCTTTCAGGTAGGTAATCGCCGCATCGGGAGGCAGCACTTCGGCTTTTAAGCGCTGTTGCAGAGCGGCGATAATAGCATCGGTGGCGGCTACGCCGACATCCGCTTGTAGTAATGCTGACTCGATTTCAATTACGGCATCCTGAGTCAGTGGACCCTGCCCGACGATCGCCCGCAGTTGGTTAACCAGCCCCCGTCGAGTTTTATCTAATCCTTGGCGCAGTTTATTCAGCCAGGTAATTTCTTCCAAGGAAATGTCTTCGGCACGACGACCTTGAGAGGCAAGAATTTCAGATGACCAGATGAAGCCTTCGTCGAGGGTGAAATCGGGTAGGGGGGTGGATGGGGTGAAGTCGGGTAGGGGAGTGGATGGGATAGATGGGAGAGGTTCAGGGGCGGGAATCGCGGTTTCCCGGAGTTTTTCGAGTCGGGCTTGGCGATCGGCTTCGGCGGCTGCCCAAAAGGGTAAGGGATTAGCGGCTTCTGGTGCAGTTTCACTAACGGTTTCGGACTCGACAATCCGTACAGATTCAACAACAGGTTCAGATTCAGCGATTGGTGCAGGCTCGACGGGTTCATCAACGGTTGGCTGAGGGCGATCGCTATCTGGCTGGGCTATTTCAGGAGAACCCACCTCTGCAACATCAGCAGGTTCGGCGATCGCGGCAGCCATTTCCGCTTGAGCCGCTTCCTGCTGACGTTTGCGAATGTTTTCGTAGGCGATTTTTGCCCACTTTAACTGGTCTTCAGACGTGTCAACGGTTTCAGGCTCAGAATCAGGCTGAGTGGGCTGTTCCGCCGGAGCAGCGGGTTTGGGTTCCTCATTATCGTGGCGGCGGCGAAACCAATCAAACGTCATTGCCCTTTCCTTAAACTGATTGCAACGGGAAATACGAATCCAACTCTAGCTGCTTTGTGGAGACTTGCTGTTTTGTGGAGACTTGCTGTCTGCTCTGACGCGATCGACGACGCGACGCAGCACCCCATTAATAAAGCGATGCCCATCTTCGCTGCTGTAGCGTTTTGCCAGTTCTATAGCTTCATTAATGGCAATTCGTTGAGGAACTGCTAAGTACACTATTTCGGCAACGGCAATCTTAAGGAGATCGCGATCGATGGTTGCCAGTCTGCCCAACTGCCAATCCACTAGCGCATCGGTTAGCAATTGGTCAATTTCTATACGATTAGCTTTGATCGTTTGAATAATTTCCAAGGCATAAGCACGAACATCATGCTGATTAGCAAGCTGCACCATTTCGGGAAGCTCGATCGCAGCGCCTAAGCGGTTAATTGCAGTTTGAGTCAGCGTGATTGCCTCAGTCACCATGGCGTGGGCGCTAGCAACATCTGTCGCACGAGTTTCACTGTTCAGCAGTCGCGTGTTGCTTTGCTGCAACTCTGCCGAAGCGGTTTCTAGGGCATCTTGCACTTCAGATGTTAGAGTACGCACGGCTGCCACTACCACATTTTGCAAAGGCTGCGCTTCTAAATTTTCCTGACTAGCAGGCAACTGGCTAATACTCAGCAGGGCTAGTTCCCGCGCAATTCTACGAGCTTGCATGATGGCATACCAAAAAAAAGACTGGCTTCAGTTTTGAATACCAGCCCAGTCATCTTAACAAGGTTTAGCAGATGTTTGATCGGGTTAATCGTCCTCAAGGGCGATCGCTTGCCGATTCGGTTCCATCAAAGAATCTAAAGGACGACTGCTAGAAGGCGGCAATGAGTTGGGGACTACCATCTCTGGGCTAACAATTCCGCCAGAAATAATCACCTTGAAAGCATCTTCAATCGGCAGGGATAGATTAATCACCTCGGATTCTGGCACGATCGCATACCAGCCCGTGGCAGGGTTTGGAGTCGTTGGAATAAAAATGCTCAGCATTGACCGGGGGAAATGAGATTGAACCTCGCCGCTAATCACACCCGTAATAAATCCCAGCGCCCAAATACCAGGACGAGGATATTCGACTAACACCACCCCTCTAAATCGACTGCCTGAATCCTTTAAAAGAGTTTCTAGCAATTGCTTCAGCGTTTTATAGACTGCTCCCGCCAGAGGAATCGCCTGCAACATTTGCTCTCCCATGTCAAGCAGCCAACGTCCGGCAATATTGCGCGCCATCAAGCCAATCAGCAAAATACAGGATAGGGGAACTGCCAACCCTAGCAACAGATTCAACAGATTTACCAGCGCGGGATTAAGTCCATCAAACGGGTTAACCTGACTGGGAATGCGCGTGAGAAAATCAACCACCCAGCTTGCGATCGCAAAAGTTAGCCAAATCGTAGTCGCTAGCGGAATGATCACCAATAACCCAGCAATTAGGTCGTTCTTCAAATCCTGCTTTAAGCGCTGGAGTGCAGGGAGCCTACTCTCTTTCATGAATGCATGAACCCAATGTGTAAATGGTCATTTTGATTACAAAGTGTTAGCCCTATTGCCCATCAGTTAGGGCATCCCAAAACTTCCAACTTCCTTATCACCTCACTTTACAGTTTAAGAGTTGTAAACGAAATAAGTGAACAAATGTTGCAATCTAGAATATGCCTAATCAAAATTTGCTCGCTACTTTTTGCTAGAAACCGAGCGGTTTAAGCGGGGATCACAATATTGCAAGCGATCGCCTTATTTTTCAAACCCAACTCTTAATCCACTAACTCAAAACTAGCGACTTCTAATACCGGACCAATCATGGCGATCGTCATCACGTCTTCGCGGATCTGACCCGATACCTTCACCTTTATCCCGGGTTTTTGCAAATCAGCCGGAGCTTTGTGCAGTTCATAGGTTTCGCTGCTGCTGACTAGCGCCCAAGTGCCCGTCCCAAATCCTTTGCGCTCGATTGTGCCTTCCACTTGAATGCTCATGCGATCCGTCCTTCTGGTTTAACAACAAGCCGTGCCAATCCGAGACAAAGAAATGCGTTTGCTGCTAGGAACAAGCTTGCCGGGATGCCATCTCCTATCCACATGAGTGTAGGCGTAGTGATAGCGGCGATCGCCAGAAATACCGCCATGCCGATCGCGCTGCCGATCGCAAACCCTTTCCAAGTGCGATGCCCTAACAGCAGCAATACTAGACCCAAGGGAATTAAAACACTGGCAAAAAACGGATTGAGTCCACTACTCAATTGAACCGCACTCCCCATCTCCGCCAGTGAACTCCCCATCAAGCGAAACGGCCATTGGGGCGCATCAAACAAATAGACACCGCGTAAAAAGAAGATGCCTGTGCTGCCCATCACTAAGCCGGATGACAACGACCAAGTCCAGGCAAAGGGGAAGTAGATTTTGAGCAACCACGCTAGGAGATAGGAGCCAAGCACCATCGCCAATTTGGGTCCTAGGGAAATTACGCCACCATCGATCCAAAAACGAGGATTGAGGTAGCCATTATCTCGCAGCCAGCGGAAGAAATCTTGGAAGGAGATCTTGCCTTGCGCTGCCAACTTCACTGCTGCTGCGGCATCCAGCTTGCCCGCCCCAAAGTGATTTAGGTTGTCTTCTTGAACTACCAATGCCGATTGTTTAATGACTTCTTCGATTTCATCAGGATTGGTCACGCCAGCAGCTTTAATCAACGCCACTACGCCGGATACGTGAGGAGCCGCCATGCTAGTTCCCTGGAAGGCTTCAAACACCGATTCCCCGGTTTGTGGATTGAGCGTGTTTTGCAAAATGCCGCCCGTTTTATCTTCGCCGTTGATCAAGCCACCTGGAGCGGAAATATCAATGCCAGCACCATAGTTAGAGTAAGGGGCTTTGCTGCCAGCGGAATCTAGCGCCGATACGCCGATGACATGGGGATAACGAGCCGGATATTCAGCGGCATTGCGTCCAGCATTACCAGCAGCAGCGACAATCACCACGCCCTTACTGTGTGCATAGTCGATCGCCTCTTTCATCAACTGGCTTTCACCACCACCACCCAAACTCATGTTGATCACATCGGCTTTTTGATCTGCCGCAAACCGAATCGCTTCCGCAATATCGGCAACAGTGCCGCCACCTTCTGCACTCAAGACCTTGAGTGGCATCAGATTCGCTTCGTAGGCAATTCCGGCAACCCCAAACTTATTGTTAGTCGCTTGGGCGATCGTGCCTGCGACATGGGTGCCGTGACCGTTATCGTCGCGAACGTTGGTGCGATCGTTGACAAAATCGTAGCCGCCCACAAAATTGGTATCCAGCAAATCGGGGACTTGACTAATGCCCGTATCGATTACCGCGACGGTAATGCCTTTACCTTTAGTTTGATCCCAAGCTGGCTCTACATTAATGCTGCGTAGGTTCCACTGCTTGCCATACTCTGGGTCGTTGGGCACGGCATAAGTTCGGTAAATATAGTCTGGCTCAATAAATTCTGTGTATTTGCGGAGATCAGAGCTTTTCAGCGTATCGAGCAGCTTTTTATCTCCGGGCATGATGAAAATATGGTCCGCCAAAGAAAACTCGCTGTTGTAGCGAGGAGACGCGCTATAGGTTTTAGCGATCGCCTCAATTTGGCTCTCAATTTGCGCCGCCCCCACATCTTCCCGAAAGTCCAGAATGATGGAATTGTAGCTGCCCTCAACGGCTAACCCTGGAAAGGTGGTCAGCGCCCAACCCAAGCCCACAAGAAACAAAACCACCAGCAACAACTTTTTCATGCCATCCGCTTAGTCAAGACTGGTTACTACCTTAGCTCACCTCCATCAAAAGTGGCAGAGAACCATAGTGCGATCGTTACAAGAAAAAGGCGAAGGACGAATGGCGAAGGACGA
Organism: Leptolyngbyales cyanobacterium; assembly: GCA_038250345.1. Taxonomy (GTDB): domain Bacteria; phylum Cyanobacteriota; class Cyanobacteriia; order Leptolyngbyales; family Leptolyngbyaceae; genus ULC077BIN1. Next base: position 280 of record JBBSCL010000141.1, on the reverse strand, counting down.
GTGGCGAGTGGCGAATGAATGAAGTATTTATGGCGTTTTATGAGACTCTAAGGATTAGAAAATAGAACTCATCTGTTCTCAAACTCAAAACTCAAAACTCAAAACTCAAAACTCAAAACTTTTCTTCCCCCTCTCCTTTTTATGGAACGTGGTCTTTTTTGGTTATCGTTGTTGGCAGTATTTTTTGGGCTGGCGTGGGCTGGTCGGAAGGAGTTTCAAAAAGTAGAAGCGTATCGGCTCTGGGCAGAGCAATTTGAACGGGCGAAGTATGACCTTTATG
>JBBSCL010000140.1:0-7441 GCA_038250345.1 Leptolyngbyales cyanobacterium | reverse complement strand
GTTTCTTGAGCGGTTAGTTCTACCGATTGCATCACCTGCGCCACCGCTCTGGATGTTTCAGTTTGTTCGACCGTATCGGAGGTAATCGATCGCACCAGTACGTCAATCCGATTCGATACGGTAATAATATCCTCTAGCGATCGCTTCGCCTGTTCCGCCAGCTTCGTCCCCTCAATTACCTGTTGAGTTCCTTCCTCCATCGCGGTCATGACCGATCCCGTTTCACCTTGAATTTGGAGAACGATTTGTTCAATTTCCTTCGATGCCTTGGCTGCGCGATCGGCTAACTGTCGCACTTCATCTGCCACAATCGCGAAACCGCGACCTGCCTCTCCAGCGCGAGCCGCCTCAATACTCGCGTTGAGCGCTAGCAAATTCGTTCGCGAGGCAATTTGTGAAATCAACGCAACGATTTTAGAAATTTCTTGAGACGATTCTGCAAGCCGTTTCACCTTACGGGTCGTTTCTGCCACCGTTTCCCGAATTTGCAAAATTCCCGCTACAGTGCGCTCTACCGCTTCTCCACCCCTTAGTGCGGTTTCTGAAGCTGACCGCGCCACTTGTTCCGCTTCACGGGCACTTTCTGCCACACGTTGAATGGATTCGGTCATCACCTGCACGGAATTCAGAGTAACCGCTAACTCTTCCGCCTGCCTTAACGCATCTGAAGATAAACTGCGGGCAAACATTTCGTTGTCAGTTGAGCCTTTACTAACCTGTCGTGCTGCCACTTTCACCTGCTGCACAATTTCCCGTAGGTTTTGAATAGTCAGGTTAAAGGAGTCGGCAACTGCACCCAACACGTCGGCAGTTACTTCTGCTTGCACGGTCAAATCGCCTCTTGCCGCGCCTTCTACGTCATCTAGCAGGCGAATGACTTGGCGCTGCAAATCTTCTTTGGCTTGTTCTTGTTCTTCCGCTTTTCGTTGGGCTTCACTGGTGGTCGTCAAAATCACTCGTGACATCTGGTTAAAACCGGTCGCCAGTTCCCCAAATTCATCTTCGGCGTAAACGGTGGCACGGGCATTTAAATTGCCCTGAGAAACAGAATTGAACTGGGCTTGCAAGTCATCCGTGGAACGTTTCATTTGTTTGGCTGCAACTTGCCCTAAAACAAATGTTGCGGCAGTGCTAGCAATTCCAGCGGCTCCGGTCATCAGCCAGCCCGTATTTCGGAGTTGAGAAACCACAGCGGGATTTTCTTGAGAGAAGCTAGAGGCAGTGTAGTTTACGCCAGCAACGCCAATCGCAGAACAGATTCCAGCCGCTAGGGCAATAATCAAATGTTTGGTCGCAATGGAAGCATTTTCCAGGGGAGAAAGGATTCCTTGTTCAACAGTCACCGCTGGCTCAAGATTTTGTGAATCTAGCTGGGTAAAAGCTGGAACCTGATCGGTGCTGCTGGTCAGGTTAAAAACCTCGTCATCGTTGACAAAGGAGCGATCGCTAGGTGAGGTAAAATCCATAGCTGAATCTTGTGGATCTACAGCAGAAGGCATCCCAAAGTCAGCTCCAACCGCTGGACGGGTGAACCCGGCTGAATTTTCTGACAAATCGAAATCAGATAGATTGCCCAAATCATCAAATTCATCGAATTCATCCAAAAAATCGACGTTACTTTGACCCGTCGATCCGATGGAATCATTCAACGAATTGCTATAAGAATCACTAGCGGAATTGCCCATTCTGTAGTCAGCATTCATCGGCACTGATTCATCAGTTCGATTAAATGAAGCTTCTTCATCGTCGTAAGCGTTAGCAGATCCCATAAACAAAGTGTCATCTTCACCCACCGGATGGGGTAGACCGCCACGAATGCTACCAGGCGCTTCAGCAGGGCGATCGCTCAACCCTCCACCCGATAATGGCGGGGAATAGGGAGCATCCTCTGGCAGATCTAAGGGAACAAACGCATCGTTAAACTCATCAAAAGTTGGGGAAAAATCATGCTGGTCAGTGAAAGCGTCTAGCTCGTAATCATCGCTAGGCATATCGGTAGGAGCCGTGAACGCATCTAGATTCGTTGTGGCTGCGTTTAGACTATGCCCAGAATTATTCGCTCCCACAGCAAACGGATCAGAAAATGTAGGCGTAGATTCATCCGCACTAGCGAAGCTTTCTTCTCCGAAGGGATTATCAAACTGCATACCGCTGTTTGATCGGGGATCTGCTTGAGCGCCCAAGCGATCGTTGTCAAAAGCATCATCAAAAGCGGCAAAGTCTATATCATCTATCAGGATATCATCATCTGTCAGGCTATCAAATGAGTCAGGCGCGGGGGAATCTTGTAGATTTGTAGGGGCGTTGAAGGAGCCAACAAACCCTTCATCATCCAAAGCATCGTGAAAGGTCGGATCAGCGCTAACGTTGAAATCATCAGAATTCTGTGGTGAGCTACCCCTTTGCTCACCCAAATGTTCCAAGCCCTGGTTTGCATAATTGGTGAAATCGGGATCGTCAGTCAATTGCAGCACCGACTCATATTGCTCTTTGGCAACGTCGTATTGCTGCAACCCGTAGCAGTAAATGTGCCCTCGCAGCAAGCTGGCGCTTGGATCATCTGGGAAGTCTTGAATTAAACGATCAACGATTTGAGCAGCGTCGTCATAGCTGCCGTTCATGTAGGCAAGTTGAGCTCGTTGATATTCTTGTGCGTACTCAGTCGCTGTTCCCATATGCCTTCTCCCAGTTGATTGTTGAGTACGGTAACCTCGGCTTCCCAGCGTGATGGCTCAGAATGAAACGAATAGCATCTATACTATCCTCGATTGGTAAGACCGAACCTCCAATTTCACGATGTTGTTTTGCCATGACGCGATCGCCTGCTTATGCTGCCCACCGTGCTGACCGTAAAATTGCGATCTGGTCGAGCAACCGAAGATATTTAGTAGCTAGATTATCTAGAATCCATTCGCCTCGCAAAAATGGAGCAACACTATCAGGGACATTTTGAGGCATTTGCACCTCTTCCAAATCAAGCCATTCCATGCCAACAATCCGATCTACTGCTAGCCCTAGCATTAAATCTTGATCTTCCACCGCAATCACAGATACTTCTGGTCTGTCGGTATTGAGTGGCACGGAATCTCCGAGGAATTGCCCTAAATCGGCGACCCAAACCACCCGACCCCGCACATTTAGCGTACCCAACAGCAACGGTGAAACGTTCGGAATTGGAGTAATTCGATCAGGGGGAGGAGAAAGAACTTCTTTAATGCCAGTGGCAGGCAGAGCAAATTCAGTTCCTGAAGAGACGTAAAACCGGAGATGCAGTTCACCTTCAGGACTTTCAAGCTCCTGGAATTCGGGTGCTTGATCATGTCCTCTGCCCGTTAGAAAGTCTGGAATTCCTACCATTTGCTCATCCCCTATCCTCGTAATAATTGCTTAACAGTTCCAACCAGTTCGGTGGGTTGAAATGGTTTGGCAATGTATGCATCGGCTCCTTGCTTCATGCCCCAGTAGCGATCGAATTCTTCTCCTTTTGAAGAACACATGACTACAGGAACATTCTGGGTTTTAGGATCAGCCTTGAGGCGACGGCACACTTCATACCCGTTCATACGCGGCATGACAATATCTAGAACAACCAAGTCGGGGCAACTCCCTTCAATTTGCTCTAGTGCTTCCACGCCATCGGTGGCGACTGCAACATCGAGACCGCTTCCTTTAAGGAGGTCTTTGATCATTTCCCGTTGAGTGACGCTGTCTTCGACAACCAGAACTATACTCATGCTTTCTACCTGCTTGCCGATTTGAAGGTGAGCGGAAACGAATCGCCGCTTACCTTAACTGCTACTAACTAAAGTACCCCCATTCATCAAGTTAAGTGGCGTTGAGAAGATGGAAGTTATTTTGTTCTTTCAAGTTGTACTCCATCTTTGGGGTTTTCTGTTGATTGAGTTGACGATTGTTGACCTTCAGCATAGCCTGAACCGATGTAGCTCTCGACTAACATTAATAACTCACTTTCGCCAAATGGCTTCGTTAAATAATCGGTGGCTCCAATTAATTTTGCTCTGACGCGATCGATGAATCCATCTTTGCCCGTGAGCATGATAATGGGTGTTTGGCGAAACAGGGTGGAGGTCCGCAACATTGCACACACTTCATAGCCGTCTAACTCAGGCATGGTGATGTCGCACAGAATCAGGTCGGGAATGATTTTAAAAACGCTGCTCAACGCTTCGAGTGGGTCACCGATCGCGATCGCCTCATAACCCTGCTGAGTCAGAATGTGCTTCACCGTTTCCCGCACGGTCACTCCATCATCAATACAAACGATTTTAGGCGATCGCGCTTTAGAGTGTGGGTATTCGTTTGATCGCCGCGTCAACTCATTCGCCTTGCGGACATTTTGAACCGCAACCTCCGGACTGGTCAGTTGAATAATACCCTGCTGAATATAGGGATAAATTGCTTGAGCAACCGTCAAAACATCACGGTTAAGGTATCTGCCAATCTGCCGCAGAGTGGTTTTTCCATCCGCAAACTTAGAGAGTTTGTTAAATGTGCGGTTGGATAGCGCATCGTGCAAAACGCCGATATTTGTAATTATGGGACATTGCTCAGTGGAATAGATATAGGGGTAAAACTGTTTCCACCGTTGCACCTGTTTCATTGTGTGGGTCAACAAGGGTGATATTTCTAGGGTGGTGAGCTGGGGAGATAAGGGCTGCCCAATTTCAAATATAAAGGTGCCGTGGTGCAGGCTTAATAAATCAAATAAGGTTTCGCGGATCATGCTCTGAATAATGCTGCGACCTTGGGCAGGAGTCAGAGTATGATTTTCCATCAGTGCCCAAAGATAGCTATATTCAGGCGCATTGGCAGTGGCGATCGCCCCTTTCATCAGGGGATCTAGCGCTTTTTCTGCCCCGTAACGCTGAAGGTAATCCCGTAGGCGCAACAATCGAGCATCGGGATCAGCCGCGTAAATGATTTGCCCATTTAAAAAGAACACAAACCAAAATTGTTCACTGGAAGCGGCATTTTGATTCCCCATCGTCTGAGGCATCTCCGGATCTACCACAGCAAATTGAGCGGGGTAGGCTTCTACGAAAAGTTCTCCGGTTCGTTGCCCCAATTCAATCAGTTGCAGAATACTGCGAATATCAATTTCACTGAGTTTGCCCTGCATGAATGTTTGGCTATTTTCTTAAAAGGTTTACCTAGAAACAGATAAGTAGAGCGATCGCTCCTTAACCTGTTACATTTCTTTAGCAAATCTAACAAGCGATGTTAAGTTAGAGGGCAAAAGCTGAAAGATTAACCATCAATTATCCCCTGAATGACATCTACTAGGTTTGATCACTAAGTTCTGCTAAATCATGGCAGATTGCTCTCGAATCATCCATGATTTATCCATGCCATTCAGCTTGTACCTGTTAGGGTATTATCTTTGTTCAGGCACAAATTGCTTAAGCACAAAATGTCATCATATTGCCATAATTCTCCAACCGATAATGTTTTCTGGGTTTCCACCAAATTAGTCAAATAAATCTTGATTGAGTGTGCATTGATATTTTCAAGATATTGTCGTCTGATGCAAGTGAGTATTTAGTCTTCTTGATACGCCAAACACTGGGCTAAGCAAGATAGTTTAGTAAGGCAATCTTGTTCTATGGTTTGTTACTCCAGACAGGTCACCCGAATGAATTTGCGTCATCATGCTTTAAAGCCATATCACTTGCTGCGTTTGACTAATGGATTTCAGGCTTTGGCGATCGCCACGACCCAAAAAGCGGTGGGGATGCTTCTATGGGTAGATGGGTTTGACAACTTAGCAAGTTTAGCGAGTCAATAGGCTGATGAAGCAATTTGTGAATTAGGCTTAGTTTAGCGAGTTTAGCTAGCGCATTTGTTCGGTTTAGTTGGCAAAGACAAAGAAGGGGATTATTGGCGTGCTGTATCTAGCAGAAGTACAAAAGAAAAGCGGTGGGTTGCTAGGTGGTGGTGGCAAAGCCGAACTTAGACTGCTTGCCTGTCAGCGATCAGAGCAGAACTGGTCGTCAGTTTCTGGGGATGAAGTGATTCCGTCGGATGAAGCGAACAGCTATGGATCGGGTGCCTTGGTGCTAGTCGATCTGTCAGCCAATCGGCAAGTGCAGCGGCTCCAAGAAGCCAGTCGCCCTTTAGTTAGCATCTTGCAAAACTTCTCTCGCTTGCAGGAAAAGTTTAAAACTCAAGAAGAAGAGATCGAGCAGTGGAAGCAATCGCTGACCTATCAAAGTCAAGAGCTAAACCGTCGGGAAATGGAGATGGAAGCCCGTCGGGAGCAGCTTCAGCAAATGGAAGAAGACTTTGAGCAGATGGAGCAGCAGCGCCAAGAAATTACTGCTTCGCAAGAAGAAATTAACCAGCAAAAAGAAGCCTATGAGCGCACTCGCCAAGAATTAGAAGGTGCTTGGGATCATCTCCGGGGTGAGACGCGCCGTATGGAGGAACAACAGGCAACGATGCAGCAATCTGCGGTGCTAGATGACGATAAGGCGCGGACGCTGCATGAAGTGCTAAATCGGTTAACAGGGGTATCTCCAGTAGAACCCGTGCGAGAGTCGCTGAATGCCTCATTTGAAATTTTATCTCAGCATCAAGAGCGGCTAAACCAATATTGGCAAACTTTAGAGCAGCAGCGATCGCAGATTGGTCAAAGCACTCATGAAATTGAACAGCAGGCGCAAAACATTCGCGATCGCTGGCAGGAATGGCATCAGGCTCAAACCGCTTTAGAGCAAGCCAAAGCAGAATTAAAAGCCCAGCAGACTGCTCTAATTGGCAAGCAAGATTATGCAAGACTGCTTTCTAGTCAGCTTCAAAGCCATGATGAACTGCATCAGCAAGTCTATCGATTGGCAGCAACCTCTGACCGCGTGAAGATTGGATTTCACGTGGATGTGGAAGCATTGGAAAAAATGCCAATGGATGACCTGCAAAAGGTAGTTCAAGACCTGGAAAATGAACTGTTGAAACTTTCAAGCTTTGTGGAAAGCCAAGAAGAAGAACTGCGATCGAAACAACAAGAAATTGACGACATCAAAGCCAAAGTTGATGCCGCAAATGAGTACGATCGCCTCAATTTAGAAAATGAGATGTCGGACGAACAAGATGGTTATCAGATGCTGTATGAAACGTTGGTTGGGCAGCGTCGCAGTCTGCAAGAGCGGAAAGCTTTTCTCAACCAACACCAGTCAATTCTTCGCCGCCGCCAAGGAATCGCCGACCCAGAGGACAGTGCGAACGTGATTGATCTGGAGCCAATCTTGACTCAAATTGATGCCCAACGCCAGCAGCAAGCCGATGAGCTACAGGCACTCGAAACTCAGATTACGCAAATACAAGCGGCAATTCAGCAGACGGAAAATATTGTAAACAACCAAGTCACTGATCAAGACGCTAAACGCACTGAGTTAAAGCGGCTGGAAGATGAACTCCTAAACCG
>JBBSCL010000139.1:0-7492 GCA_038250345.1 Leptolyngbyales cyanobacterium | reverse complement strand
GGGTAACCCAAATCTGGAAACGCGATCTTGATATCACCAAATACAATGTTCCTTTCCTGCTTAATCCCTACATTGCCCTGTATTCGACGCGGGGATGTCCGGCGCTCTGCACCTTTTGCCTCTGGACCCAAACCTTCGATGGACATCGATGGCGGACGCGATCGGTTGAAGACGTTCGGAACGAGGTGGAATGGGCACTCGATGCGTTTAAACCCGAAGGCTTGCAGGAAATCTTTTTCGACGATGATACCTTCACATACAGCCCTAAACGCATGATCGAAATGGCAAAGGCGTTCAAACCTCTGCAATTTCAATGGTCTTCAACCTCGCGATCGCATCTGGATTATGACACCTTAAAAATCCTCGCTGATTCCGGCTGTCGCCTGTTCATCGTCGGTTTTGAATCCGGTAACGAACAGATCCTGAAAAATATCAAAAAAGGGATTGCGGCGCAGCGCCCTCTGGAGTTTGCCAAAGACTGTCAGAAGGTCGGGATCAAGGTACACGCAGATTTTATCATCGGTCTTCCGGGCGAGACCCGCGAAACGATCCGCGAAACGATCGCATATGCCAAGGCAATGGACCCTGAAACCCTGCAAGTATCGGTCGCACACGCCTATCCAGGAACCGAAATGTACGAATGGTTCGAGGATCAGGGCATTATTATGACCACCAAGATGTCGGATGAACTGGGTCAGCAACTGCCAATGGCTAACTTCCCACACCTTTCTGGTGCCGAAATGCTGGAATGGGTTCATCGTTTTTATGATGAATATTACTTCCGACCGAAACCAATATTCCGCATTATCAAGAATGCAATGTTTAAAACGAATGAGCGGAAACGCCTTTATAAAGAAGCCAAAGAGTTTCTGGAAACTCGTGCCAGACGGCGAGAATTAGTCAAGACTGGACAGGTATCCCCAGTCGCTGGCGACACCAATTGAATAAAACCGGGATTCAGTTTTCTACCTTTTAGGCGCTCAATCTGTTTAGTAAAAGTAGAAAAGATGCGTTTGAGAAGATGTATCGTCTTAGAGGCTAGGATTTGAGGGGTTAGGAGTAGAACCATCTTCGAGGAAAGTCTGATCTTTCACCCGCTTGTCAGGCAACAAGAGACGCACTGCCAAAATCGCAAATCCTACTGCCGCTGCAATTTTGACCAATCGGGCAGGCAAAAAGTGAGCCGTGCCTTGCCCAATAATCACGCCTAAAAAGCTTGCCAGCAACAACGCCGCCGCCGCCCCAAAAAACACCGGACGGGGAGACTTGGAACCACTGCTGAGCGCGATCGCTGCCAGTTGGCTCTTATCTCCCAGTTCTGAGATAAACACGGTAATAAACGTCAGTCCTAAAAGATGCCAGTCCATAAATTAATCAGTGTCGATTTACGATTGTCTGCTCTTCCCTCTTCCCTCTTCCCTCTTCCCTCTTCCCTCTTCCCTCTTCCCTCTTCCCTCTTCCCTGCCTACATTTGCACCACATCCCACACCAGCCACGCTGAAATCAGCGATAGCAGGATGCCAGCCGCAATATCCAGAGTGCGCGGCGAGAGGCGGCTAGAGAGCCATTGACCCACCCAAACCCCAATCAGTGTCGTGAGAATCAGCGCAGTTCCCGCTCCTGCAAAAATCACCCAAGGATTGTGAAATTCAGCACTCATCAGCAGAGTAGACATTTGAGTTTTGTCGCCCAGTTCTGCCAAAAAAATGGTGACAAAGGTAGAAGTAAAAACTTTCCAGTCTGAAACAACAGGCTTAGCTGTATTTTCGATTGAAGGCGCGATCGCCTGTTCTGCTTCTACTACAATTCCAGTTTTAAATGCTGTATCTAACTGTTTTTGCTCACAGTCAATCACCTGAACCTCTTGCGGTAATGAGTTTGAAATCGGCAGATTACTTTCCACAAGACGCTTCAATCGAAATTGCTTTCACTTTCTTTTCACTATCTAGTATGCTGAACTCCGTCAGGAAGTGCAACGGGTTGATTTTGGCATACTTTGGAAAACCGTTTGAAACGTTGACTCTGAACCTTTTGCCGTATAAACCTGAAGCAAGCCGATTAAAGTCCGATCGCCCGATCGAAGCGCAGCATTTCCAGACTGCGATCGCCATACACGCCGTCAATTTGCTGACGACAGCACTCGATCGCAAAGTCGTTTAATTCTTCAGGTTCAATCCCGTACAAGTCCTGAAACACCTGTGATTCCACCCGACAAAAGCGGGGGCGATCGTGGTAAATCCGGCATTCCCGATTTTCCTGATCAAAATTGACGCACCAGCCGTCTTCCCCGACTAGGCTGAAGTACAAAGTCAATTCCTCGGTCGTCAGGTAGTCTGCTAGTTCCGGGCGATCGTCTGGAGCAAGGTTGCAGCACGCGCCACACTGTTTTACACATTGCCAAGTCGCCATCGTTGAGCCTTCTTATATTTTTATTAACTTTCTGAGGAGTGCCCCAGTCACCAGAATAAGATAAATAACTGTTACAGCAACTTATACGATAGCTTGATGAGTCGGCAGTGGCTCAACTTGGGAGGAATCATGGGTTTTGTTACTGACATTTTGGGTAGTGTTAATTGGGAAGCGATTATTCAGCTAGCGATGATTGCAGCAATTATGATTTCTGGACCAATTGTTATTTTCTTGCTGGCTGCACAGGGTGGCGATTTGTAACGGTCAAAGATTTTTTACGAGTATGAGAGAGTAGCAAGGAGTTTGGCGTAAGTCGGACTCTTTTTTTTGAATAACCGAGCGTGGATGTGATGACAACTCTCAATCGCTCTCACGCTTTGAGCTATCGTTGTTTGCCTCACTATTAGTCTTAATTGACCCGGCAATGTTTGTCCATACAGATTTTTGAAATTATTGAATCAATTGTAGGGGCGCGTCTTGTGCCTGCCCGTTATGTTGAGGGCACCCACAAGAGATGCCCCTACTGACATTGATGATGTATCTTTGATTGCCAGGTTAATATGAAAATCGTTTTCTTTGGAACACCAGAATTTGCAGTGCCGAGTCTGGAACGCTTATTGGCGCATCCCGATTTTGACGTGGTTGCTGTGGTGACGCAGCCGGATAAGCGGCGAGGTCGGGGAAATCAACTGATCCCATCGCCTGTAAAAGCATGGGTAGAGGATAGCTTACCGATTTGGCAGCCTCGCAGCGTTAAAAAGGATCTTGAAACATTAGAAAATCTGCGGTCAATCCAAGCGGATGCATTTGTAGTGGTTGCCTATGGACAAATTTTATCTCAAGCCATTTTGGATATGCCGCGTTTGGGCTGTGTCAATGCTCACGGCTCGATTCTGCCAAAATACCGGGGGGCTGCGCCGATTCAATGGAGCATTTACCACGGAGAAACTGAAACGGGCATTACCACGATGCTGATGGATGCGGGGATGGATACGGGCGCGATGCTGAAGGTCGATCGCATCGCGATCGCGCCCCTGCAAAACGCTCACGATCTCGCGGCTCAGCTATCAATGATGTCTGCCGATTTGCTGGTTGAAACTTTGCTGCAACTCAACCAGGGTACTGCCCAACCCGTTCCTCAAGATTCAACCCAGGCAACCTATGCGCCCTTGATCACAAAGGAAGACTATGAACTGAACTGGTCAAAATCCGCGATCGCGCTTCACAATCAAGTACGCGGCTTCTTCCCAAACTGCACCACCATCTTTCGCAATGAACCGCTAAAGATAATCGCCACCATTCCCCTAGATCCTGGCTACTGGAACGGCTTGGCATCGGATCTGCAAACGGGATTGAAAGGGTTTTGTGATTCGTTCGAAGCAAGCAATCAACCCGGAACTATTGTGGCGATCGCCAAAGGACTCGGCGCGATCGTCCAAACAGGCAACGGCTGCCTTCTACTAAAAGAAATTCAGCTTTCTGGCAAGCGCTCTCAATCGGGGGCAGATTTTGCTAATGGGGCACGACTGGCGATCGGTGAAAAAGTTGGAAAGATAAATGCTGAATGACAAAATGTAGAGTTTTTTCCCTCTTGCTTGTTCTTTGATCCCTGCCATCTGATCCCTAAAACCTGTCTTTTGAAAAACGATCCCCTGGTTTGTGCTATACATATTAAAGTTTTGTTGCGCTTTTTTAAGCAAAACTTTGGGTTAACTATCCTTTCTCAAGGGCGTGTTTGTGAGTGTGGGCGATCGCTGCGTTAAGATGTCCGTTGCTCGATTCGTTACATATTCTCTAAGTTAATCCCTGTGGTGTCGCTGGCTATGATTTTGTAGCTAGTTTTTTTTGTCCGAATGGGTATATCACCCTTTTTGAGGATTTGTTCATGCTGCTGTTGGCATCGAAACCCTCGCTTTATTTTCTTTGTCCAGGTTTCACTCGTGAGGAGACAGTATCTATCCATGATTGCTTCACCCGTTAGCCAAGCTTCCCCCCAGACAATTCAGGTTGAACCTGATTTGCACTTAAAAGATATTTTGAAGACGTTGCCCAAGGCTTGTTTTCAAAAGAACAGGCGAAAAGCCTGGATGTCTGTTTTCATCAATGTTGGTATGGTTATTTTGGGCTATGCGAGCATTGCGATCGCGCCCTGGTTTCTCCTACCCATCGCCTGGATTTTTACCGGAACAGCGCTGACTGGCTTCTTTGTGCTGGGGCACGATTGCGGACATCGTTCCTTTGCTAAGCGCCAATGGCTCAACGATTTGGTTGGGCACATTATGTTTTTACCGTTGATTTATCCCTTCCACTGCTGGCGCATTTTGCATAATAAACACCATGCCCACACCAACAAAATGGATGTGGATAATGCGTGGCAGCCTGCTCGACCCCACGATTATGACAACTACCCTTCTATCTGGCTGCGCGGATATCAGGTAATGCGGGGTCGATTGTGGTGGCTTGCATCCCTAATCCATTGGGCTGGTTTACATTTCGATCGCTCCCAGTTTGCACCCAAAGATCGCCAAAAAGCGACCTTTTCAATGCTGGTCGTGATCGGGTTTGCCGCGATCGCCTTTCCTCTGCTGATCGCAACCACAGGACTCTGGGGCTTCGTTAAATTCTGGCTCCTTCCCTGGCTGGTCTACCATTTTTGGATGAGTACCTTTACCCTAGTTCACCACACAGCTCCAGATATTGCCTTCCAAGAGCCAACCGACTGGAATCAGGCTCAAGCTCAATTGGCTGGCACCGTTCATTGTGAATATCCCGCTTGGATTGAGTTTCTGTGCCATCACATTAACGTTCATATTCCGCACCACCTGTCTACTGCCATTCCTTCCTACAACTTGCGAATGGCACACGAAAGCCTCAAGCAAAACTGGAGTAGCTATTTGAATGAAAGCCGTTTCTCTTGGAAACTGATGAAAGAAATTACTGATCACTGCCACATTTACGACAAGAAGGACGGCTACGTTTCCTTTCAGGATTATCACAAATAGGGCTTTTAAGGAGTACGGGATGCAGGGTACGGGGTACTACGGAGTGCGAGGTAAGAAGTTCTTAGTTTTGAGTTTCTTCTATTCCCTATCCCCCTGTCTCCCAACTCCCAACTCCGTACTCAAAACATTAATGCACCACAATCAAAAAACGCGGCTATCCTTGGTTTAGTTTGAACTGAACGAAGGGGGGTTGCCAGCGATGAAACGGCAATTGTGGCTTGGCATTCTGGGTATCGTCACTTTATTAATTGGTTGCTCTAGTGAATCGAGCGATAAGCAGGCTCAATCTGAGGTCACTCAAACGCCTGCCCCCACAACAGAGACTTTTTCAACGCCGCTGACCACCTCATCAGCCAAGCCGATCGCGCGTCCTGTGCCAGGTTTGTTGCAGCCCACCAATGCCGCAACTCGGATTCCTAGCATTGTCACGGGTCGCCGCGATCCATTTGCAATTGTGCCTGGGTCGCAGCCTCCTATTATCATTTCGTCTCGTTCCATTTCGTCTAAGGTGGCAGTAGCCCCTTTGCCCCGTAATGTGAACAAGTTGCCGACTCAGCCAATTCCCTCACCGGGGATTGTGCCATCGCTTTCTCTGCCTCCGATCGCCGTAGGAGCTTCTCCCAATTCTTTGCCTAATCTGTCCCCGATGCCACCGGGAAGCTTGCCGTCCGTCACGCTTCCAGTTGCGCCCCCTTCGCGGACTTCTGTTGCCGATGCGATCGCGGTGAATGGCGTTGTGCAAGTGGGTGGAAGATGGACTGTGATTGTCAAAGAGCCTAGTGCGGTTTCTAGTCGCTATGTGGCTGTGGGCGATTATTTAGAGAATGGCAAAGTGCTGGTGAAGAAGATTGTCGCGGCAGGAAGCGCGGACCCAGTGGTGGTGTTGCAGCAGAATGGAGTTGAGATTCGGAAGTCCTTAGGGTAGGTTGTAGGGGTGCGCAGCACAGCGTCAAGTGAATTCACTAGCGCCACGACACCCACGAGGCATGATCACAATGCAATTTGATAGCACACCCAAAGACTTGAAAGCGCACTTGGGCAGGAGTGCTGAACGTCGTAGCTTGGAGATGGACGGCAGCTATGTTTGTCCGGTTTGTCGCCATGGAAACCTTGCGGCGATCGTGCTGATGGATGCCTATTCCTGCCATTTTTGCCGCCATATTTTCACCGCCGATCTGTCTGAACAAACCGTTCGGGTTGAAGATAGCTCTCAGCCTGCAACTTGGCTCTGGACGGGCACAAAATGGCAAGCAACGAATAAGCCAGACGTGGATTTGACGATCTCAGTCTGGCTATTGGGCGCTGTGATTAGCATTCTGCCGCCAACGCTTATTTGGTTGTCTGCCCACACCTTTCCACCCTTGGAAGGCAGCGGTTGGTCTGGATTCCCCACGGTTTGGATAGCGCTCTCGTTTTTCATTCACTTTTTGATGGTGGCATGGCTGTTAGTGGAACATTACCAACTACCCGCCTATGTCGCTCTGAAAGTGCGTCTAGGCAATCTTTTTGCTAATTGACCTTCTGATTTTCCACAACCCCTTAAACTATGGACGGGTAAAAAGAGAGAGTTAGATTATGACGCTGAGCGAGGCAAAAAGGCTATATAGCCAGGGGCAGCAGAAACTAGCTACTGGGGACTTTCAAGGGGCGATCGCTAAATTCAAGCAGGCTTTGCAGTTCAATCCCAAATCTTACTTAGCACTGGCAGGACTTGGCGATGTCATGCTGAAACAGAAGCGATATAAAGAGGCGATCGCCTATTGGCATCTCAGTCCGGCGGCTCTCACTACATTTGTTTTGAAACCGGGTGAATCGGCTCTAATCCTAATTACCGCACCTTCCACAACAGAGTGCCCTGAATCCTTACAGCGGTTACTGAAACTGGAAGCCTGGATGAAAGAGTTGGATGATCAGTATCATGACTACCGCAACAAAGGCAAGGGTAATTGCTCAACCTAGGCAAATTGGTAGTTACAGCCCTTTTTTCAACCATTTTCGGTTCCTTTCCAGCTAAGAATCTTGCGTTATGGGCTTTTAGAGGATTTTCTCCGAGCAAAAAATGGCTGAAACCCGCATTTCTT
>JBBSCL010000138.1:0-7514 GCA_038250345.1 Leptolyngbyales cyanobacterium | reverse complement strand
ATGATGGGTGTCTACCCTTTACCCGTATAACTTATACTTATGTATACAAATTTCCTATATGTATCCGTAAAACGAGCGATCCTTTTTATCTTTTTTTTGCGTATGTTTTGGGGCGCAAACTGAGCGTAAACCCTGAAATGCCTTTACAGTAAGCATTCTGGGATAGAGAGCGTAGGAAGGCTGAGAACACTTTTCAAGCATATATAAGAAATTTGAGCGCACATACGCAAGAACATACAAATAATTTATCTAAAAAACTGTAAAACCTTGCGTACATAAGCGATTTGTATCAGTTACTCTTTGTACGCATACAACCTAGAACGCCCAGTATGCAAGCGCTGTAGCGGTCGGGCTGTAGATCTAAAGCTTTAAGATACGCTTACATGCATCTAACTCGCTTCGCATATACGTACATACTTAGATGTAAGAACTTCGTTAATCACTTTAGACCGACACAAGCACAAGAAACTCTCACTAGCCTTCGCCTCCTGCTCTCAGTTCAGAATGACCATCGATCGAGAAGCAGCCGACCTGATCACGATATGGCACTGTGTCGTGACGCACCTTGGGGTACGTCACGACACAGTGCGGCAACTCTACCAGGAAGAATGCTGCGGATTCTTGGTTGACCGAACCTGCAAAGGGGCAGGCAGCGATCACAGGACAGCCCGCTGCCTGCCAATCAGCGTGAAAGCGACGTAAATACCTGCCCTGTCCGTAAAACTGAAGGGTGTGTGCCTGTTGAGTGACAAACCAAGCTGGCTCCAAGCTTTGTTGAGCGGGCACGACACGCTGTGGTGGTTTGAGATGGCGCACATCCCCATCAATGAATTTGCCAGTCGCTTCGCTGGCTTTAGCAAAGCGACGAAAGGCTGGCACACCCAGTAAAGTATTAAGCACCCAAAACCCCTTTTCCACCCGGTAGCGGGCTGGTTGATAGCTGCCTGTGCCTGACGATGCACACTGAGACAGGCAGCGCGATCGTCAGGCGCAGGCAACCCTTGAAGGGTCTCAGAGGCGAAGGTAAAAAGTTGCCCATCGACTTGGTGTCGCATCTCTCTCTAAATGGGTTCTGACGCTCTTTGGGTGCAAGAGGATGCGAGCGCTCCTTTTCATCCTGCTTCATCCTGTCACTTCTGAGTTTCAGGCGATACCAAAACTGGCTTCACCAAAAGTGAGTATGAGCCCAAAGACCGTGTTAATCGACACCAGGCTTAACTAACCGAGTCTCACGAAAGGGATATTACTGTGTAATACAGGCATCCTTATGAGAGCGCAGACTGACCTGAAAATCTGTAAAAATTTTGGGCAATCTCATACGATCAAAGTGGTGGGGTCTTTACGGAGTCCAATTGTGGCTACTGAATTTATACATCGGGTGCCGACTGTCAGCGAATATGTCGATGTCTGCGTTTCTTCTGGACTAATTTTGCCTAAGATCGACATTATTCCTGCTGGACTTACTCGGTCACTTTATGCGGTTTGTGCAGTGGATAATCAGCAAGTGATCGGCTTCGCTCGCGTGATTGGTGATGGTGCTATTTTTTTTGAGATCGTTGATGTCGGAGTTCGCGCGGAGCGGCAGAAGGAGGGTATTGGCTCAGCCCTTATGCGGAACGTTTTCGCATGGTTAGACGATCATGCACATCCGAGCAGCTTTGTATCGCTAACAGCTAATCGGGGATCAAAAGCATTCTACGAACGACTAGGATTTGTCCCGCGAGATGCTGATGAACCCGCAATGACACATCCCCATTGGGGAAAGACAATGACCTTTCAAACCAACGGCGGGCACGGCGATAAGGGGCTGAAACCGGAAGGTCGATAACCCGAAATCTAGGAAGACACGACGTTGTTTGTCTAAACTTACAGAGTGATGTGCGGATGTGTTGGTGGGAGAGCCGTCTGAGGCTACTCTCGGTGCTCTCATAAGACGGTCAAATCCTCGTGCCCTCGTCGATCAGCGAAGCCTTGAACTTCTGATATCCTTGTGCGCGGAGATCACAGGCGGGACAAATTCCGCACCCTCGCCCCCAGCTATGACGAGTTTGCCGATCTCCTTGAAAGCAGGTATGGGTCTCTTCGATTATCAGAGCGACGAGATCGCTCCCTCCAAGAGTTTGCGCAAGTAACCACGTTTCAGCCTTATCAATCCACATCAGGGGTGTGTGAACAATGAATCGCGACTCCATACCAAGGTTAAGTGCAATTTGCATTGCCTTCATAGTGTCGTCGCGGGTATCGGGATAGGCTGCGTGATCGGCTTGGCACACGCCCGTGACAAGATGATTCGCACCGCGACGGTAAGCTACTAACGCCGCGAACATTTGAAATACAAGGTTGCGCCCTGGTACAAATGTGCTCTGTAATCCCCTCTCCTGCACCGAAATAGCAAGGTCACTTGTTCCAGAGATCTCATTTACTTGTCTCAGCACAGCCAAATCGAAAACATGGTCATCACCGAGCTTATAAGACCAGTTTGGAAAGTCGCGGCGAATTGCGTCTAAGATTGTACCCCGGACTGAGAGTTCGACACGGTGCTGCTGACCATAATCGAAACCGATGGTCTCTACGTTCTGAAATCGATCAAGCGCCCAAGCCAAACAGGTCGTTGAGTCTTGCCCGCCCGAAAACAAAACTAGTGCGGACGCATCAGTCATATCGCCCTACCTCGGCTCAAGAAAGTGTACAGGCGTTTCGTCCTTATCTATTCAAGTCCCACTACTTCGTCAAAGAATTGCCGATCGAATTTGGTGGGATCACTTCCTATCTTCCATCCATTGGCAGAGGTTCATTCTAAATAGATTGTATTTGAAATACAATCCCAAGTGCCCTAAAATCGCTGCTACCTAATTGTGCATCGGTTTATTGAGAATGTTCCCAAAGAAAAACTTTTGCATGTCACCAAATTCCAAAAATCCATCCAAAATCAATTCCGCAACCCGTCGCTTTGATTTCTGACCAGAATAGTATTCGATAGATAGTTCAGCCGCTTTGAAGGCATGATCAAGATGCTCCATCTCGACAAAGGTATGAATGTGAATCCAATGGTAGTGTGTATTTCCGAATTCGGTGCTGTGGTCCTCAAGGTACTGAACGAGAGGGAGAAAATTCTCTCGCAAATGTTCGTCAATAAGATTGAATTCCTGGTCGGCGAGTAGCTCTGATCCAATGTGAAAACCTAAGCCTCGTAAGATAGAGTCCTCCGTATTTTGCTGATCGAGGCAGTAGCCCCTGGAAACCCGGTCAATCGTAAGCTGCGTCTCCACATTCAAGGGAAAGGTGTGATCAATTGTCGTTAGATCGACCTCAAAATAATTGCACACACCAAGCAAAAGATATTGACCAAGATCCCGGTGAGTAAAGCGCTGCTGATTTTTTCGGTCTGCATACTCGTCAACTGCGGCGAAGTATATTTGAGAAGCAATCCTCGCGCTTCGATCTGCTGCGTAAAAAACGTTGACCCCACAATCTCGAAATAAATCTTGTCGAATATGAAAGGCTCCAGCCAGACAAGAGACACCACCAGCGAAATTACCATTGAATAACTGATACCTGGATACAAATCGAATTATGTCTTCGAGCGTCGTAACCCTGGGAAGAATATCGTCTTTTAAGAGACTCTTGCTACCAAGAGCGGCAGCCGCATCATAAATCATAGACCTTATATCAAGAACAGGCGGGCTCTGAGCGGCGGATTGTGTTTGCATTGCAGATAACATAATTAACCTCCCGACAACAATTGACAACACTGGATAGTCGGGTAAAAGAGTGAGTTTTAGGTATAGCCCACTCCCTCTCCGCAGAACCGCACAGACAACTTTCACTGTACACGGCTCAAGCAACGTCTTGAAATTCAGCGTCTCCGATTCTTAACAACCTTTGCAGGTTGTCCTGACGGCTACATTTGCAGACCAATACTTGCACCTAACTTTTCCCAGCCAGGTGAGTTTCATCTCACTTGAATTCAAGCCCATCACCTGTCCGATGTCACCACCCTTTTGGGTGAAGCATTCGCCCTATCTGCTCCGTTATGGTTTTCGATTGCCTTTAGGCTTACAGCATTCGCTTCTTGGAACATCCTGTTTTTGCTGAAGGGTTCAGTCGCTGACACTGCCCTCCCATTACTGAGTGAACATTCTGAGGCAAACATTCGCCTGAGCACTGGCAGGGAAAGGATTTGGGAGTCCTTCCCAACTCTCCCGAACGACTTCGAGTCACGCATACAACTTCTTAATTATCGGCAGAGTGTCAAAATAGCTAGTGAGCTTCCAGGTCACCGAACTCAACTCAGGCTAATGGATGTGTAACAATTTTGCATTATGTGCCTTAAATCGATTGGTTAGTCGAACCAGAAGCCTGGAACAGCGGGAATGGCTACTTTACCTACTATCGGCAGCAACGTTTCTCATTTTATTTCAAGCGTATATGGTTGCGCCTCTGATTCCCTACCTATCTCAAGTCTTTCAGGTTTCCAACCAAACAATCGGTTTAGTCATTCCTGCTTACGTGATTCCCTACGGAATTGGCTCATTGATTTATGGTGTCCTGTCTGATCGCTTTGGTCGCAAACCAATTATGCTGTTTTCCTTGGTTGCCATGACTGGACTGGTGATGTTGACCGCCACCGCGCAATCTGCCGAGCAACTGATGATTTGGCGACTATTAACTGGAGTCAGTGCGAGTGGGGTAATTCCACAAATCCTAACGTTGATTAGTGAATTGTTTCCCTACGCAGAACGAGGGCGACCCTTGGGCTGGATCTTTGGAGCCATGGCAGGCGGCATGGCGTTAGGATCGGTATTTGGAGCCATACTCCTCTCCAGGCTGACTTGGCACGGACTTTTTATCGTGGTCGGCGGATTGAGCGCGATCGTGCTGCGACTAATCTGGAAGCAAAGACACTTGCTGGGCAGCAAGGCAACAACAACAGCACTCAACCTTCCCGCTTTGCTCTCCCCGGCTACAAAAGCCTGCTCAGCACAAAGCGGGGACAGCGAACGTATGGCTATGTCCTGTTAAATGGTATGTTTCATTCAGGAGTCTTTACTTGGCTGGGACTGTACTTCGTGCAACGATACGGATTTAACGAATTCCAAATTGGGCTAGCTCTTTTCGGCTACGGTATTCCTGGAACATTTTTAGGACCAATCATTGGACGCACTGCTGATCGTTGGGGACGCAACCGTTTACTTCCGCTAGGATTTGCGATCGCTGCTCTTGCCTCAGGCACACTGATTTTTAGAATTCCACCTCTCCTTGCGACTCTGGCAGTAACCGCTCTCTCGCTCGGTTATGACCTGACTCATCCTCTTCTTGCAGGTATTGTTACAGACTTTGGTGCAGAACGACGGGGACAGGCGATGGGGCTAAATGTATTCACCTTCTTTATTGGATTTGGAGTCGGCGGTTTTTTATTTGGTGAGCTGCTACGCTGGAGCTTTGTTGCCGCTCTATCAACATTTACAGGAGTCATGTTAATTGCCGCCTTATCAGCAATCCACTTGTTTCACAGGGAGACGGCAAAGCATAGCTAGTAGGTATAATAAACCGGAATAAATCACGATTAAGTTAGTTACCATCAAACTAGTTTTACTTTTCTGCGAAGCAATCCGCCTCACAAGAACTTTTGTCAGTTATCTACAAAACAACTTGCGATCCACCCTATTTGGTTAGTGTCGTTTAACACGCTTTTTGTCCGGATTAACACATTAAGTGTCACCTCAGAAAATAGCTGAAAGCTTGATGCAACAGTTTTTTCAAGCTTATCTCTCTAAATTTGAGCATTAACACATTAAATGTCCAAATGCCACAAAGCAGTGGCTAAACGCCCGATGCGGACACTTAATGTGTTAATTTTTTCCAGAAATTAGGGATCTTCTTTGTCGCCATAGCACTGAACAGAAACGGCAAACCCTTATCCTCGTCGCCTTACACGCTTTTCTCTCTGGAATGAGCGGACATTTAATTTGTTAACGATGTCAAATAGCGGTTCTTACGCTCTTTTGGTGAATCAGGTTTTTGAGCAGCCTGAAAGCTAAGTTCCATAGGATAAGCATGAGCCAATCGTGTCTCTTTTCACCATAACTGCGTCAGAACCCAAAAAGCGTGGAGCGCGACAGTAGGCGAACGACTTCGTCGCACGTAGCGCTATCGCCACCCGCTCTCCAGTTTCCTGGGGAATAATCCGACCTTGTAAAACCAGATTCAAGGCAATTTCCAGGTCGGGATTGGGGTAGGGATGGCTTGCCAACCATTCAGCAGCCGTTTGAATTTGTAGGAGGGTGGGAGAGGTTAGAAGGGCGATCACAGGAATACAGTTTACTGGTCATGCATATTCCAATTCCACTGCGTATGTGAGTAAACCCTGAACAATTTGCCTGCCAGATTGCTGATACGACGTTCAAGTTGCTTTGCCCCAAGTGATTGCCAGCCAGAAATCTTCCATTGAGTTGTCAGTAAAATAGAGAGTGAATTTTTCAGTTGTGGTAGAAACTGGCTTGGTTGTGGCTGGAAGGTTTGCCAATTTTCCTGCCCAAAGATTGCCTAGGGATGGATCCTTACCTAATGCTTGGGGTTCAGTACCATCTGACTTATAGCTGATAGATACAGCATTTTTTGTATCAGCAAATAGATCGACTCGTTTGATTACTTCTAAGTTACCTTTGCTCCAGAAGGGGTAATGTTCTTCCCGTAAGGTGAGTGTTAATTCGGCAGTGGGTGATTTACCTCCAATCTTGGCGTTCTTGAACTTCGCCCATTCCGTTGGGAATTCGTGTCTCATGGAGAAAAGGCGGACAGAACCAACAGTCTGGGCTTCGGCGATCGCCGTCTTGAGGTTATCCACAGCACCTTTGCGCAACAAGCCACCACCTTCACGAGCGGTGTATCGAATATGCAAAATGACATCACTGATTGTATCGTAGTCAAATTGGCGGACATCAGCTGGTAATTCCAAATTCCACTCACTAATCACTCCTGAATTTTCGAAGGGCAAATAGCGCTCGTCACGCAGGTTTGTTTCAAACATGCCACTGTCATTTTGGGCGGTACTTGTCACAATCGCTTGCAGGCTGCCATAGTGATCGCTATACCGACTATCTTCAGTCCCCAATCTTGCATAGCCGTCACCTACACCTACCTCTTTGCGAATCGAGCTTTTGGTCAGCATCAGCGTGCAATTCACCGAGGTATAAGGACCCGTCACGCACGGAATGCTGAGTGCAACGGTCTTGATACGCCGAAAATAATGCCCCGGTCCGTCCATGTCGAAAAGTTCTTCGGGCAGCGCAACAGTGCAACGCCCAGTTGTGCGCAATTGTAACAACGCCGTTGGATTGACCTGCAACAGGCTGACGTGTTTGGTCAACTCGTACTCACGTTGATTCAACTCAAGATACGCCATTTCCATACGTTTGAGGTCAAAGTAGAGCTTTTCACCGGCTAGCAACCCTTCCTTGCCCGCCATATAGCCAAATTGCAAGAAGGTGAGGTCGGGTTTACCCAATTCATGT
>JBBSCL010000137.1:0-7545 GCA_038250345.1 Leptolyngbyales cyanobacterium | reverse complement strand
GGTGCAAGATCGCACCTACAACGTCATTTTGGATGTGGTGAAGCGCTACGACGTAGATGGCATTCACCTGGATGATTATTTTTATCCCTATCCGATCGCAGGGCAAACCTTTCCCGATGATAAAACCTATCAAGCCTATCGCCGAGCAGGGGGCACCTTGGCACTGGCAGATTGGCGTAGAGATAATGTGAATCGCTTGATTCAGCGATTGGCAACTGGTATTCGCGCCGCCAAGCCGATGGTCAAATTTGGCATTAGTCCCTTTGGCATCTATCGTCCGGGTCAGCCGCCTTCCGTCAAAGGATTAGATGCCTACGAACAGTTGTATGCCGATTCGCTCAAGTGGTTGCAGCAGGGCTGGATTGATTATTTGTCGCCGCAGCTTTATTGGCGAATTGATGCGCCCAATCAAAGCTATCCGGTGCTGTTGAACTGGTGGGCAGAGAACAACCCCAAGCAGCGCCACCTCTACCCCGGTAATAATTTGGCACAACTGGATGGCAAAGCTTGGGAACTGGCAGAAATTGAGCGCCAAATTGCCATCACGCGCCAGCTAACGCCAAAGTTAGTATTAGGCAATCTCTTTTTCAGCATGGATGCCATTACCCAAAATCGTCAAGGCGTGGGCGATCGCTTCCGCACCACAACCTACCGCACTCCTGCCCTTGCCCCCACAATCCCTTGGCTGACTGCATCAACCCCAACTTTACCTACCGGACTCAAAGCAACTGCTGGCAAACTCACCTGGAATCCTGGAGGCTTGGATGTGCGATCGTGGACGCTCTATCAAAAAACTGGCGACCAGTGGGTACTCAAACAGATTTTGCCAGCCAGTGTGAGGGAAGCGATCGCGTCCCCTGGAACTTACGCCCTCAGCGCCGTTAACAAGCTTGCAATAGAAAGTGCCGCCGTTGTTATTGCAGTGACGTAGGGGTGGGAAGTGGGAAGGAGTTTTGAGTTTTGAGTTTTGAGTTTTGAGTTTTGGACTCCGAAACCTGACCCCCGAAACATGTTAAGGAATTGCTACCGAGTTCAATAAGCGATCGACGATCGCCCTGGCTCTGCGTCCGCCTGCTGGAATCATTCGATGCGCGAGTACGTGGGGTGCGAGATATTTCACATCATCGGGAATGGCGTAGTCGCGATCGTCCAAAAAAGCTAATGCCTGAGCCGCTCGCTGTAGGGTGATTGTGCCTCTAGGACTTACTCCTAGAGTAATCTCCTCATCTTCACGAGTTGCCCGTACCAAGTTCAAAATGTATTGCTGTAAAGAGGTTTCTACTTTCACTTGGGCACTCAATCGCTGTAGCTCCTTCACCTCATCCAGTGAAATGCAGGGCTGCAAATCTTTTGAGATGGTTCCTAGCTGAAGCCGCTCCAGCATTTGCAATTCTTCTGCTTCACTTGGATAGCCTAACGACAATGACAGCGCAAAGCGATCCATTTGCGCTTCGGGTAACGGAAAGGTGCCCTGATATTCCACTGGGTTTTGGGTGGCAATTACAAAGAAAGGAGTGGGCACCAACCGCGAGTTGCCATCCACCGTCACCTGTTGCTCTTCCATCACCTCCAGTAATGCCGACTGGGTGCGGGGAGTGGCTCGGTTAATTTCATCCGCAAGCACCACATTGGCAAATACTGGACCCGGCAAAAATTCAAACTCACCTGTTCGAGGATTCCAAATGTTGGTTCCGGTAATGTCGGTGGGTAGCAAGTCAGGCGTACATTGAATCCGCTGAAATTTCCCATCGATCGAGCGGGCAAGGGATTTTGCTAATAGGGTTTTACCGACTCCAGGAACGTCTTCTAGCAGCGTATGACCACCAGAGAGTAGCGCCACTAGCACTAACCGAATTGAATCGGACTTGCCAACAATCACTTGACCCAGGTTTTCGGTTAATCGCTCAATCCGATCTCTCATGCCATCTCCGCTGATTAAGGGAAAGTAAATCTATTTTCGGCATTGCTGAATTTGGGGATGAAATTTGTAGAGGCAATCCTTTGTAGTTGCCTCTATCTCTGTAGGGGTAGGCACAAGACCCACTCCTACAGCCAAAAGATCATACTTGCATTCAGCGATGTCCTATTTTCTAGTGTGCCCTTCATTTCCCGTGAAATTACTAGATTAGTAATAGCAACTAAGTGTGTAATGGCTTGAGGCATTGATGCCTGTGAGCCGAGGATCAATAGCGAGTTCTTAAAAAACTTGGGCACTCTTGACATAAGGAAATAAAGAAAATGCGTTTTCTTAAGGTTCGTCATCCGACTTTTATCGACTGTGCCCATAAAAACTAGATCTTAGCCCACAGATTGGGCAACTTGAATGCAAGTTAGCTGAAATCAAGTGATACTAACCGATGAAATTTAGTGAGATTGGATGAATTTGGATCGGCAATGTTGAATTGCGACGGGGTGATCGACAAATTCAGTTGTTCAATCATTTAGGTTCTTTAGAAATGTCATCTCTTTCAATTGCCTACGCTAACACTGCCCGTACTCTTGCCTCCATCAGCCAGCAGCGTGCCACCGGAGAGTTGCAGTTTGGGAATGACCAACAGTGCTGGAGGCTCTATTTTTTCCATGGTCGATTGGTTTATGCGACGGGCAGCCACCATCGATTGCGGCGATGGCGACGAGCAATGAAGCAGCAATGCCCAGACTATGTAGTAGCGCAGATGCCAACGGGTGAACCTTGGGAATCTCAATTGTTGAGTCAAAGTGTTGCCCAAAATCAGTTGAGTGTGCAACAAGCTCAAGGGGTGATCAAAATGAGCTTGGAGGAGGTGCTGTTTGCGTGGGTCAGCAATCCGACGGTGGTGCCTGAGTGGTCAGCAGTACAGCGCTTTTCGCTGAAGGATAATTCGGCATTGGGACTGCTGCTATCTCCAGCGGATATTGAGGCAGTGCTACAGCGATCGCGCCAGCTTTGGAAGAGTTGGAAAGCGTTGGAGTTGGAGTCGCTCAACCCGTGTCAATCGCCTGTGCTGAAGACCGTTCCCTCAGAATCGTCGAATGCGGCGACATTGCCTGCCAACCTGCGTCCGTTTTTAACTGGGCGCTATACGCTGTGGGATATTGCCTGCTATGCACGGCGACCCGTGACCACCATCACCCAATTTTTGTTGCCGTGGGTGCAGCGAGGAGCGATCGTCTTAAAAGAAGTACCCGACTTACCCCACCTTTCTGCACAACTGCGAACCAATGCAGCAAACAGCCAAGCGCCCCGCCCTTTAATTGCCTGT
Organism: Leptolyngbyales cyanobacterium; assembly: GCA_038250345.1. GTDB lineage: Bacteria > Cyanobacteriota > Cyanobacteriia > Leptolyngbyales > Leptolyngbyaceae > ULC077BIN1. The sequence goes on along the minus strand of JBBSCL010000137.1, from coordinate 4,303 downwards.
GTGGATGACAGCCCAACAGTCGGATTGGTTCTTGCCAGCATTCTGGAACCTGCTGGCTATCGCGTGTTAAAAATCCAAGAGCCTTTATCCGGCATTGGCACCTTAAGTGCGACCAGACCTGATTTAATTTTTCTAGATTTGATGATGCCTAATGCAAATGGCTATGACCTTTGCACCTTTCTGCGAAAAACACCGATTTTTCAAAATACGCCGATTATCATCTTAACCAGCCAAGGCAGTTTGATTGATCGCACTCGTGCCAAATTAGTGGGTGCATCCGATTTTTTAACAAAACCACCTGCTCCTCAAGTATTGTTAACCCTAGTTCGGCAGCATTTGCGATCGGTGATGTCTAGCCCTAAAGTAGTCACCTGCGAATGCTGGGAAGAGTAGAAACAGGCGTTCGTCCCTTCTAACTTCATCAAAGGGTTACAGTGAGAAAGAAATTTCTCTCTAATATCCTGCGGATTTGCCCAATGACTGCTCCAACTCAACCTAGGGATTCTACCTATCGCGCGAAACGGGAAACGGATTGGCGACTTTTAAAAAGTCTAGTTCCTTATGGCTTACAAAATAGTCGCACGCTCCTGTTTTCACTGCTGCTGATCGTACCTGCATCCATTGCCGGAGCGATTCAGCCGATTTTAGTAGGCGATGCCATTTCCCTGGTGCGACAGGAGCCTACCTGGCTGAAGTTTTTGCAAACGGTGCCGTTGTCAACGGGCATCAATATTCTGTCAGGGTTGCTATTAGTGACGTTGGTGGCGCGCGCAATTTTGGATGCGTGGCAGGGCTATTTGGTGCAAAAGGTTGGGCAAAACATTACGGCAAATATTCGGACTGATTTGTTTTTTCATGTCACCTCGCTGGCAATGCGCTTTTTTGACCGCACTCCTGTAGGGCGGCTGATTACCCGATTAACGAGTGATGTGGAGTCGTTGGGGGATGTGTTTTCAACCGGGGCGATCGGGATTATTGGCGATTTATTCTCCATCCTGGTGATTGCCGTCCTGATGTTTTTGTTGCAGTGGCAGTTAGCTTTGCTGTTAGTGATCATGCTGATTCCGGTGACGGCGCTGATTATTTATTTTCAGCAGCAGTTTCGCAAAGCCAACTACCGCGCCCGTGAAGAAATCTCTGCGCTCAACTCCATGCTGCAAGAAAATATTGTGGGCATTGGAGTGGTGCAGCTATTTCGCCGCGAAGAATTCAACTCCCAACTTTTTAGTCAAATAAACCAGCGCTACATCAAAGAAGTTGACAAAACAATTTTTCATGATTCGGCGATTTCGGCAACGCTGGAGTGGATTTCGCTGGTGGCGATCGCCGGGGTGTTGTGGGTTGGCAGTTTGCTGATTATGGATGACCAGTTGAGGTTGGGCACTCTATCGGCATTTATTTTGTACGCTCAGCGCTTATTTGATCCGCTGCGTCAGTTTGCTGAAAAATTCACGGCGATTCAAGCAGGACTAACGGCGATCGAACGGGTCAACGATATCATGAGCGAACCGATCGAGATTCGTGATATTGCCAATCCCAAAACGTTGTATGCCCACCCCGATACCGAAACGGGTAAGATTCAGTTTGATCATGTGTGGTTTGGCTACAAACCAGAAGATCCCGTTCTAAAAAACCTGGATTTTACGATTCATCCAGGTGAAAAAGTGGCGTTAGTCGGTCCCACGGGTGCCGGAAAAAGCTCCATTATTCGCCTACTCACTCGCCTTTATGAAGCAAACGAAGGCAAGATTTTGATCGATGGCATTGATGTGCGCGACTTGCCTCAAACAGAGTTGCGTCGTCACATGGGCGTAATTTTGCAGGATGGGTTTATCTTTGCTGGAGATGTGAAAAGCAATATTACGCTGGGTGAAACTTACTCTTTTGAAGCGATTCAGGCAGCGGCTCAAAACACGAACGTCGATCGCCTGATCGAACAACTTCCCCAAGGCTACGATACGCCGCTGCGGGAACGAGGTACGAACCTATCCGCTGGGCAAAAGCAACTGCTAGCCTTTGCTCGCGCTGCCATCCGCGATCCTAAAATTTTGGTGCTGGATGAGGCGACTGCAAGCTTAGATGTGGGCACAGAGGCTTTGGTGCAAGAAGCGCTAGAACGATTGCTAAAAGGACGAACGGCAATTATTATCGCTCACCGCCTCAGTACCATTCGCAAATGCGATCGCATTCTCGTTCTCAAACGGGGACAGCTAGTCGAATCGGGCAGTCACGAAGAACTCCTCGCCGAAAACGGACTCTACGCCAGCCTCTATTACCTACAAATGTTGGAATCCTAGACTTGCCCCAATCTTAACGGTCTCAGGCTGAGTCGGCAGGAAGAGGCTTGGGGGCTGTTGGAGGATTGGAAGCAGATTCCCGCTCGTCGAGGTTGGCTGAAGTGCCTGGAAGACAAGTGTGCAGAGTTGAAGTGGCATTGAGTGGTGTGGCGGAAGGATGCTGACCCTTATCGGCTGAAGCTACTGAAATCTGCCCAACGACAACGAATCAGTGGTGTAGCGATTAAGGAGAATCTTCAAACAGAGCAGTCAAATTCTGATAGCCACTCACCACCCTGAGCACTTCAATGTCGTCGTTGAGCAAGCGGTAAAAAATTAAGTACTGCTTGTAAGGCAAACTGCGTGAGCCAGGATAGAGTTCATCCCGCTTGCGAACCACTTGAGGAAACTGAGCAATCCGTTGAAGGGTTGAATCGATACCGCTCAGAAACTGTTCGGCGATGGTTAGACTGCCTTGAGCAGCAAGATAATCTGCGATCGCCTCAATATCGCGACTGGCGCGAGGAGTAATTCGACATACTCAGCTCATGCTTCAGAATAGCGATCGCGTAATCGTTGGCGAATCGCTTCGATTTCAGTCGCAGCATCTAGGAGTTCTCCCCGTTCGGCTGCTTCGGCTCCAAGCACCACTTTACGGCATAATTCTTCAAACCGTCCCTGGTAGATCTGTTCCTGCTCTGCCAGTACCTGTAGCCCCGCAAGCATCATCTCATCCAGCGAGGTGTACTTGCCACTGGCGATCGGCAAACTGCTGTAAGTCGGGCAGAATCGGCGTAGTCATTGTCGTATTTTACGCGATAAGGAATTGTTTCTATAAGTTTAACTTACCTGCTAATCGCCGAGGCTGGCAGAAGTGCCTGCGATCCAAAAATCTTAATTTTGACTTGCCTATTTCGTGATAAGAGTGCTACTCTAGATAGAAATTATTGCTTATAAAAGAAATATGACTACAATATTGCTTGCAGGCATTATCATGTTTGCTTGTTCGAGTTTGTATTTTTGGTTTACTTCAAAAAAAGAATTTAACTCAGCTTTTTTGGTGAGCTTCATTACTTTGATCAGCTATATCATAATGTACGAAGGAAGGTTTTTGGTTGGTGATTCAGATACGGGATTGTATTGGACGCGATGGGTATTCTATGGTCTCAGTTGCGCTCTTTTGACTCATGACATATCCAAACAGCTAAATATTGCAAAAGGTATTCAGTGGCTTGCAGTCGCACTCACCCCAATTGTCATGTTCACTGGAGCACTTGCATCTGTGTATTCTGGAACTTACAAATGGATCTGGTTTGTGATTAGTAGTATAGCTTTTTTGGCAATTGCTAAGATATATTATTCAACTAAATCAGCCGAATTACCAAGAATATCAATGTACTTTTTGTTCGGATGGTCAGTATTTCCACTAGTGTTTTCATTTTCCCCAGAAGGCTTGAATATTATTGCTAATTCTTTTGCAGGTACAGTGTATCTCGTATTAGATTTGTTTACTAAGATTATTTTCTATATACAGTATTCTAGTTTACAAAAAAAGTTGTGATTTTAGAATGTGCTGAGTTAAAGTTTTCAAATTCTCGGCACTGGTTCCGTTGGATAGGGAAGGCTGAATGCCTTGCCAGATCCAGATCAGAAGGCATAACGAATTGAGAATAGTTCTATCCATGACAACCCGACTTCCAAGATCCCTAGTTTTATTGCCGGGATAACTTTGGTTGTGAAATGAACCCGGACAAAGTTGTGAATTAACCATTGAGATCGAGAGTCCTTTGTAGAGTATCCCGAGTTTTTGCATACATGTTTGTTTTGCGCCGAAAGGTCGAATTCCGTCGTCTCAAAGATGAATTAAAAGCTTCTACAGGATTGGCATGGATTTGGGCATGCTCAATCCGAGCATCTGTCTCTGGGTGTTCTGGCACCGGGGCTTGATACTTCGGTCGTTTTCGCCCAGGACGTTTCTTGGAACCTTTATTTTTTAAGCGGACACGCACTCCCTTCCGCAGTCGCTT
>JBBSCL010000136.1:0-7660 GCA_038250345.1 Leptolyngbyales cyanobacterium | reverse complement strand
TGGACCGACGCAGGGCAGACCAACCACCTGTTGGGCCGAATCGCCATGCGGGAATACATCTTCGGCCACGTCCAGCGCGGTGGCGAACCCCTGACTGGCGAAGACCTAGCCGCCGCCATCAGCGAAGTAGCGCGATCGCTCCCCGGCTTTGAGACCTATTGCCGTCATCAGTTCGATCTCGAACCACGATCGATGTTCTATGCCCGCTCCATCCAAATCAGTCATTACTACCCCTTTGGCACCAAGCACCAGACAAAAGCTTCACCCCTACCAGGCCCAGCGACACCGCCCAAGCCGACCTGGAACCAGGATCAGTCACAATCGGCTCGCGATCGCATCCAGATTGCTCTCAGCGACCTACAGCAGCGTCATGCTCTACCAGCGACAATTACCGCCCGCAAACAAGCCATCAACAGCTATGGCATTGGAAATCAAACCCTAGATAAATACAAAGAACTCTGGCATCCTAACTACCTGAAACCCTTACAGGGAAAGGAAAGCCACCCTATTAGCACAGTTTTCACCGATCTAGAAACGCTGAAACCCTTACAGGGAAAGGAAAGCCACCCTATTGGTACCAATAAGCTTGTGACCATTGCCGCTGTCCCTCAAGGACAAGCGGTAAGGTCTTTAGAAGTTGGGGGGTGCGGGGGGTTTTCCACAGGCGCTCCCATTGCTGACCATAAGTCTGAGCGGGCAGAGCAGCAGCTTGCTAAGATGCAGGCATGGCTCGCCAGTGATGACCCGATTCTGGTGGCAGAAGCCCAGCAGGTCTTGACGGCTCAGGTGCAGGCCGTTGGTGGCAGCCTAGGCAGTCCAGAGGCGGTAGGACGGGGGCAACGCGCAGGTTTTGCGAACAAGGAGGCAGGGATGGCAGGTGGCTTTGGACGATCTCAACCGCAACGCCGCAGTGGGAAGACCGCCTTGAAAGAGATCCGGCAACTAGGTGTTGTCTCTCAACGGCCAGCTGCGGAAGCAGCTGTGGATTTGGCAATGCAAGCGGAAGTTGAAGCCTTCTTTGCTCAATATCAGCAAGAGCATCCAGAGGAACTGGCGCTGGCATGGTCTGCTGGCGTTTACAACCCTCTGGCGCAGGTGGATTTGTTGGCAGTTGGTGCGCGATTCCTGCAAGCAGAGGAGGAAGACTGGCTCGGTCTGTCACGGCTGGTGGGCCGGCTCCTGGTAGAGGACGATCTGGATGCGATTTACTTTACTGCTCCACCCCCAGAGTTTGCGCTGGCACAGGCGGATTGGTATGTGCGTCCGGACTTGACCACGTTTCTAGAAGAGCCGCTGCTGTTGCGTGAGGCGGTGCAGCAGTATCCCCTGACTGACATCAGCATTCGAGGGGCGATCGACCAGCGCGTGCTGCAAATGGGTTGGTCGCTGGAGCAGCGCACCCGCTTTGTGCTGGAGTTGTTTGAGCGACCGGAAGCGGCTCTGACTCAAGCGGACTGGGAGTTGTTGTTGTTTGAGTTGCAAAGTCGGCTTCAAGATGCAGACTCATGCGAGTGATGCTGCTTGAGTAATCCTCTATACGGGGTCTGAGTAGTAATGGAACAGAAAGTGACGACAAGAGGTGTACCAGTTAAAACTGCTGTGAATTAGGAGCCTGATACTCTGTTCAAGATTTCTGTACCAATCAGTCTTTGAGCTAATTGGTACGTCTCATGGAGACTGAAAAGTGCTTTTTGAAACGATTACTCAGTAAGTGTTTCAGCCTTAACGTGAGTTTCTATTCCACTGCTACTCAAACCCCTTAAACCAGGTCAAGGCGATACGGCAGGTGGAAACAGCGCAGAAACGGCAGCGACTGGCGGGGGCCTAACCAACTCTTACTGCCGTTTTTAAGTGGATTCGGAGTAACGCCTGACAGCCCAGCTTGTCTATCTAGAATGGCGGTCACCTCACCCAAATGAACCTATCCGCAGTAAGCGCGCGAGGTATCACTTCGCTACGCCCCACAAGCTTCGCGGTTCAGCTTCTCTCAACAGCGGCCATTCGGACTGCTGTGACTTATGCGCCCCAATGGGTGTGGAATTGACCCGTAGTGATTAAAGTTCAATAAAGAGTCTGTAACAACGGGATGAACTCTCAGCAGAACAACCAGATTTTCCATTCAACTTGGGAATACTGGAATATAACGTGTGTTGTAACGAAGATTGAATGTTGATTGCGAAGCCGTCTATGCTCAAACAACCAGAAGTAGGTCAATTCATTCGTGATCTGCGACTTCTAACAGGGCTGACCCAAGAGCAATTTGCGGCGACATTAGGGGTCACCTACAACACGGTCAATCGTTGGGAGCGCGGTCGAATGAAGCCATCACGTCTCGCACTGAAGCAGATTGAGCAGTTATTGAATGCACAAGGGGATCGGGTTCAGCCTTTGACAAAGAAATATTTTTCAGAGATGCAAAATTAATTGATGGAAGAACAACTGGTTGGCAAACGAATTTCCATTCTTGGACAATTTAACGAACCTGTCACCGTTGAGGATGCCAGTATTGTCGAAGATATTGTTCTTCTTAGAGTTCGCACTCAGCAAGGCGAGCTGCGGGAGGCGTACATCGGCATTACTGAAGTTGAGGAGATTTTAAGCACGCAGAGTAAATCCTCAGCATCTCCAGTCGATGCCAATCAGTTTTTCCTCTTCGTCGAATCAGCTCGCATCAAGCTATCTTTTGCTTATGATCCCCATTTTGCAGTCAGTCTCAGCGGGGTTCGCCCTTTGCCTCACCAGCTAGAGGCTGTTTATGAGCGGATTTTGCCCCAGGTTCGGCTCAGGTTTCTGCTGGCAGACGATCCAGGGGCGGGCAAAACCATTATGGCAGGGTTACTCCTCAAGGAACTGAAGCTGAGAGGAGCCATTGAGCGTGTGCTGATCCTGGCTCCTGCTCCGTTAACTCTACAGTGGCAGGATGAGCTGAAGAGTAAGTTTTCTGAAACGTTTGAGGTGATTAACTCAACGCTGGCGAAGGGGCAACTAGCAGGTAATCCCTGGGAGCGGTTTCGCCAGTGCGTTGCCTCCATTGATTTTGCTAAACGAGATGATATTACTCCTGGCATTTTGCAAGTGGATTGGGATTTAGTGATCGTCGATGAGGCGCACAAGTGCTCTGCCCGGACTCAGGGAGATGATTTAAGGCGCACTGGACGATATGAGCTAGTGGAGGCATTATCCAAAAACAGCGAACGCATTCTGCTGCTAACGGCTACGCCCCATCAGGGGAATGTAGACCAGTTCCATAATTTTTTACGGTTGCTTGACCCCGAACAATTTGTTTCTGATCAAATCAACCCAGAAATGCTGCGAATGGAGAATAGCCCGTGGTTCCTCCGTCGCATCAAGGAGGAATTGAGGGATTTTGATGGGCGAAAGCTCTTCAAGAAGCGATTTGCTCAGACTGTGCCATTTGAGCTATCGACGGCTGAGGAGCACCTTTATAAGGAAGTCACTAAGTACATCAACAAGTTTCTAGGCAAAGCAAAAGGGCGGAAACAGGCAGCCGTTGCTTTAGCTCGCACTGTCTTACAGCGCCGTTTGGCGAGTAGCCTGAATGCTATTTTCAGTTCGTTAAAGCGACGGCGACAACGGTTTGCTGATTTGTTAGAGGAGTTAAAGGGGCTGTCTCCAGAAGAGCAGCATGCTCGTTTGATTAATCTCAGCAAACCAGTCGATTTGGAGAAGGAAAGCGATGACTACGAAGAGGACGAGCAGGAGAGCTTAGCGATCGAGTCTACAACGGCAGAGCGGCTAGAGCAAATCCGCGATGAGCTGCATGAACTAGAGCGCTTGGTCAAGCTGACTGAGCAAACTATCAATGCTGGTACTGAAATGAAGCTGAACCAGTTGAAAGAGTGCTTGAAAGGAGAGTTATTCTCAGAACTTCAGGATGGTCGAGGAAAGCTGCTGCTTTTTACTGAACATCGGGACACACTGGCTTACCTAAAGCAGAATTTGGAGGATTGGGGTTATACCACCTGTCAAATTCATGGAGGCATGAGTCCGCTGGCTCGTAAGCAGGCTCAGAAAGATTTTCAACTCAATCGCCAAATCTGCCTTGCAACAGAAGCAGCCGGGGAGGGCATTAACCTCCAGTTCTGTCGGTTGATGATCAACTACGATATTCCCTGGAACCCTAACCGACTTGAGCAACGGATGGGGCGTATTCACCGGATTGGTCAAACCCATGATGTCTATATCTTCAATTTTGTGGCGATCAATACGGTAGAAGGTCGGGTACTTGAAAAGCTGTTGACCAAGCTGGAAGAGATTCGGTTGGCAATGGGCGATCGCGTCTTCGATGTGGTTGGGCAACTCCTGCAACTCAACGACATTCGCTTTGAGGACATGGTGAAGGATGCAACCTATAGCAAGGCTTCTGAAGAAAATGCCTTGGAGCAACTGGAGCAACTTGACCCGCAGCGTTTAGAAGAACTGGAGCAAGCAACGGGTCTTGCTTTAGCGACGAGCCATGTTGACCTGTCTGGCATTCGACGCACCCAGAGTCAAGATTTTCGATCGGAAGAACAGCGGCTGATGCCACGCTACATTGAGGAGTTTTTCAAGCGATCGTGCGAGTTTCTGAGTATCAATTTGGAAGTTCGAGCCGATGGGCTGTGGCGCGTCCCCTATGTTAAAGAGGAGTTCCGCTCCAACAATTTAGAAGCAGTTCGGCGGTTGGGTACGGTCGAGAAGAACTATCCCAAACTCTCCTTCTACAAGGAGCAAATTGCTAACCCAAACCATCAGGATGCAGACCTATTATCACCCGGTCATCCGTTGTTTGCCGCGATCGCCGAGCGGCTGGACATTGAGCTGGATAATTCCATCTGCACCGGGTCTGCTCTCTTTTTGGATGCCGATGCCGACGAGCCTTACCGGATCTACTTCTTTGAGATTCAGGTTGCTGGACAACAGAGAACAGGGCAAGCAGCGGTATTGAAAGCTGCTTTGTACGCTGTTTTGGAAAAAGCATCGGGTGAATTAGTCTTAATTTCCCCAGACTGCCTCCATGATCTTGCCCCTGCCAATGCTGACGCCCTTCCTCCTGGCTCTCAGTCTCCTAATCCTCCTACGCCGCAAGAGCAAGAGCGTATTGAGAAGTGGCTGAAGGTCAAAATTCAGGTGCCGATGATGAAGCAAGAGCAACAGCAGCGCCAGCGTGAGCTAGAAATTCGGCAGGATTATTTGAAAAAAGCGATGGAGGCAGCCATTCGAGAGTCCCAAGGGACTCAGATGAAGCTGGCGGCAAAGGTGGCAGCCGGGGATGAAACCTATCGTGTGGCGCGGGACAGCGCCCAAAAGCGGGTGAAAGATCTTCAAGAGCGCTACAGAGCCAAGCAGAACGAATTGGATTATCTCAAAATCGTCAGTTTTGGGCGGGTTGCCTATTTGGGCTGCGCGATCGCCTATCCTGCTCCGGCATTGGTGGCGGCAATGCCAGGGATGAAAAATGACCCGGAAGTTGAAGCCTTTGCGATGCAGTATGTCATGGAGTATGAGCGGCAACGAGGTTGGGAGCCAGAGGATGTAAGTCAGAACCGAGATGGTAGTGGGTTCGACATTCGTAGCCTGGGTCCAGTTGGCTCAGAAACTGGGATCGCACCTGTTCGGCGCATCGAGGTAAAAGGACGGGCACAATCGAATCAAGAAGTTTCGCTGACTTCTAATGAGTGGCGAAAGGCACAACAATTAGGGGATTCGTACTGGCTCTACGTGGTCTGGGGTTGCAAGACCAGCGAACCTAAGCTGTTGAAAATCGAAAATCCGGCGAAGGTTTTAGTCGGTGATGCCAAAGAAATCCGGCAGGTTACTCGGTATTTAGTGCCTGCGGAGGCAATTACCCGCAATGCCGAGAAAGATGTGGCAGAAATCAGTTGAGCGAGCCAGGGAGACAGGAATATGAACATTGAGTCAGCGATCGGGTTGTCCTTCCACAATCAAGATTTGCTGTGGCAAGCGTTAACTCACAAAACCTATGCTCGGTATCTAAATACTCCCGAAGTCCACAACGAATGGCTGGCAATCTTCGGAGATACTTTGCTGGACTTAATTGTGGTGCAGGATCTCTATAAGATTCATGGCAACCAATATGGCAAAGGATTTATTTCTGATCAGCGAGACGACTTGGTGAAGGACGAAACCCTAATTTTGCTTGCAGAGAAGATTCATCTTCGTGAACTGCTCAGAGTTAAAAGAGAAAACGATCAAATTATCCCAAAAGATATTAGTGATTCATTTGAAGCACTTTTAGCAGCGATCTATCTGGATCAGGGATTCACTATTTCTCAAAATTGGTTTGTGGATCGGTTTCTTAATCCTTCGGTTCTTGAGGCAAATAGCAGGGCAGCCATAGAAGTTGACCTGCCAACGATTAATCTAGCAACGGTGGAAGCAGCGATCGCCTACACATTTCATAACAAAGCATTGCTACAAACGGCTATTACTGAGCGTTCTTACGCTGTGAATCGAAAGAACTCTGAGGATCACAATGAAGGCTTGGCGCTGCTAGGAGACGCTTTGCTGGATTTCGTTGTTCTCGAATACCTCTATCAGCGTAAAGGCAAGTACGGTAAGGGAAAACTGTCTGCTAGTCGGGATGAACTGGTTAGCGACACTGCCTTGGAAATTGTTGCCCGTAGATTAGGGCTGGAAAAATTCATCCGTCACAATGGAATAGTAGGACCTAAAAACTTGACCGATGGGGTGGAAGCCGTTTTAGGGGCAATTTATCTGGATCAAGGGCTTGATGCTGCAAGGGATTGGTGTTTCAAGCAGATTTTTCAAGAAGTCATCACCAGGTCTGAAGGTCAGAAATCTGAAAGTCAGCTTGGTCAGGATTTATCTATGACTCAGGTTTTGCCTGGAGAGGATTTGAGGGCTGAGTTTTTGAGTTCATCTGTTAGCACAGACTATAGCGAACTCCAGGTTTTGTTAAGCACTGGACGATGGCAAGCTGCTGATCAAGAAACCAAGGAAGTTATGCTGCGGGTGGTTGGGCAGGTCGAATTTTTGCCAAAGGAACTGATTGAACAGTTCCCTTGCGAAGATTTGAAGACAATCGACCAACTATGGAGACATTATTCCGATGGTCGGTTTGGATTTAGTGTTCAGGCAAAAATTTTGAAAGACGTCGGAGGAGATTGGGATAGTTTTGGCGATCGCATTGGTTGGAGAGTGAATGGAGTCTGGCAACCCAAAGATGACCGCCTATACAATTTGCAGGCTCCTGAAGGACACCTCCCCTCGTCTGTGATTCGGGCTGCTGGAGGTGGGGCTAAAGCAAGGATGCAAATTTTGAAGCGTATTGAAGTATGTGGATTATCTGGCAATTAACACTATGACGAATGACCGCCGCCTCATTGAAGACTTTATTCCCATCCGTGAGATTTCTGTGGAAGCGGCACGGGAGAAGTCGATCCGCAAGGGGCATATCTCGACCCTGCACTTGTGGTGGGCGCGGCGACCTTTGGTAGCGGCACGGGCGGCGGTGTTTGCGTCATTGGTGGCGGCACCAGAGACACCCCAAAAGCGAACGGCTTTAAGCAAGGCAATGATTGAACTGTGCCAGTGGCAGGCCGGGGAAGAGACGATCGCAAAGGCGCGACGGCAGATTTTGGAGGCGCAGCGCGATCGCCTGGGCTTGCCTGCCAAT
>JBBSCL010000135.1:0-7673 GCA_038250345.1 Leptolyngbyales cyanobacterium | reverse complement strand
TTGCTGTTGAACCTGATCGAGTTGGGTTGCCAGTTCGCCCTGTAGCTCTGCTTTTAAGTGGGTCAGATCAGAGGTGGTGAGTTGATGCAGCCGTTGATCTAGTGCGTTGATGGTGGTTTGCAAAGCGGTCAGCGTTTCTGGAATGGTGGTGCCTGCCTGCTGCGATTCGACATTCACGATCTTTGCAGTTGTCACATCCAATTGCTTCTTTAGAATTGTGGTTGCCAGCTTCAGGGGCGCGATCGCCTGTTCCGCATAGCTCCCTTGCTCAGCCACCCGATTAATCTGCACCTCCAGCCGAGAGAGATCGCGCCGTGTTGCCATCTCACTCACCATTTTGATCAACGCTGCTACCTCTTGCTTGAGCGCATTGGCATCAAAAGGCGCAGGTAAATGATTAAGGCGACGATTGATATGGCTAATTTGATCTTGCAGTATGCGATAGTTTCCCAAATTTTGCTGATTATCCATTTGTTGGAGAGTGCCACGCAGTTGAGCCAACTCAGCCTTCAGTCGCTCAATATCGGGCTGCCAGTTGGTGGGCTGCTTGGCTGGAGTAAGCCGCGTCAATGATTCCCTAACTCCTGCCAAAGAGTTATCTAAAGCCGCGTGCTGCCGTTGCAACTGAGCCATATCTTGCTTCAGCGATCGCCATTCGGGCTTGGTAATTTCTTGTTGTAGTTGAGCAACGCTGTTAGACAGATCGCTATAAAGTGCCTGATTTTTCCCTTGAAGATCTCTTCGCAAATTGGCAAGATTAAGCGCACTGGGCAACCCTTGAATTTGCTGCTGCATCAGGCTAATGGTGCCTGACAATTTTTCATCTAACTGGGCGATCGCGCCATCAATATCAGATTGAGTCTCTTGCTCCAACCGACGATGATTCAGCGTATTGAGCAGCAGCAATGCTGAAACTGGAGCCGCCGTAAACAGCAATTGCTGGGAAATAGCCGTTGCCACGGAGCCGACACCGGAACCGACCAGCATAATAGACTCTGCAAGATTAAGCCAATGACGGTTTTTCACAGCGGGTTGCTCGCCTGAATAAGACTGCTGAATCAAATTGATCAGGTGGAAGTTGCATCCCCCTTTCAATCTTTTTTCATAGATTCAGCGCCTAATCAGGAAAAATGATTAGAATGGCGATCGCACCAGTGACCTGCCAGACGAAATGGGTAAACTACGCTCAGCAAATAGTCCAATCTCCTTTAGAATCTACGGAAAAAGCTGATTATCTCGTGCATGGCTGTTAGAACGTTCAATGTTCAACTCTGTCCTTTTATAGATAAGCAAAAGTCAACAGCGGGTTATAATCTCGGAAAGTTTACATCTCTCAAAGTTTGGCAATAGCACTGGATGAAACGGGTCTAAAGAAATCGAGTGGGACAGGAATCGAGTGGGACAGGAATCGAGTGGGACAGGAATCGAGTGGGACAGGAATCGAGTGGGACAGGAATCGAGTGGGACAGGAGTAAGCGTGAAACAAATTGATACTAAGAGTGTGCAAAACGAAGCCAAATCAGATTCATCACCGCCGCAATTGGCTAATCAGACTCAAAAACCCTCTAAGCAAGTGCCTCTCGCATCCTCCAAATCCCTCCCTCCCTCCTCTGCTGCCAAATCGCTTCAAAAAGCTTTTGCTTTGGGCATCGTCACCATTGCCTCTACAACCATTGGTTTAACGGCTGCTCTTTTGCTGCCTTTGCCCGTGGGTTTGGTTGCGAAAGATAAAATCACTAAGCCGCTCGATTTATGGCAGTTTGGCATGGGCTATCGGGTTTCTCGCCCCGTTAACATTTTGGTCATGGGCATCGATCGCGTCCCCACAGCGGCACCCGGTTCTCGTGAAATATTTAGTGGTCGTAGCGATACGATGCTGCTGCTGCGGGTTGATCCAGACACCGATTCCATTAGCCTGTTGTCAATTCCGCGTGACACTCAAGTTGAACTTCCCCAAGTCGGCATCACTAAGATCAACGATGCTAATGTGCGAGGCGGGGCAACTCTAGCCGCCCGAACTGTCAGTGGTGTGCTGAGTGGTGTGCAAATCGATCGCTATGTGCGCGTCAGCACTGAAGCATTCAAAGAGCTAGTGGATCGGATGGGCGGCGTTGAAGTCTATGTGCCTCAACCCATGTTTTACGAAGATAAAACCCAAAAGCTCAAGATCGATCTGTCAGCGGGAAAGCAAGTGTTAAATGGTGCCCAAGCGGAACAGTTTGCCCGCTTTCGCGGTGATGATCTAGGAGATATTGGGCGAGTGCAGCGCCAACAAGCGCTATTAAAAGCACTGCGAAAGCAATTGACGAGTCCTAGTGTGATTCCGCGCATTCCTAGCTTGGTGCAGGCAATGCAGAAGTATATTGACACCAATTTGACCATAGAGGAAATGCTGGCGCTGGTGAGTGCGGGGCGGAAGCTGGGCGAAGGTAACTTTAAGATGGTGATGTTGCCAGGGCGGTTTAGCTCACCCGATGAGTTTAGAGCAAGCTACTGGATTATGGAATCGGCTGGGCGCGATCGCGTGATGCAGCAATACTTCAATATCGATCCTCTATCACCCCTAGTAGACGGCGATTCCTCTGCTGCCCTGCGAATTTCAATCCAAAATGCATCTCGTAACCCCAATGCAGCGTCTCAACTGAGTCAGCGTTTGATCGCACTGGGCTTTTCAAATGTGTTTATTACCTCGGATTGGGCAGATAAACAAACCCAAACCCAGGTTATCGCCCAGCGAGGAGACCTGCAAGCGGCTCAAGTGCTACAACAACAGTTAAAGCTTGGCACGGTTGATGCAGATTCAACGGGTGATCTAGAATCAGATATCACCATCCGAGTTGGAGATGATTGGGGGAAGCAAGCGAAATGATTAACGGGTTGCGAAAATCGTGGGTTATTGTAGGGGCGATCGCTCTGGCGCTGGTATGGGTCTTGCTTAGTGCCCAGCCTGCTTTTGCCGAATCAGGTAAGTTTGCTGGTTACACCAATGCCCAACTTGCCAATCAAGACTTTTCCAATCAAGATTTATCGGGGGGGAATTTTGTCTCCTCCGAAATGCGAGGTGCAAATCTGAGCGGAGCTAACCTGACTAACGCCATGTTTACGAAAGGCAACCTGCTTGGAGCTAACCTATCTGGCGCAAATTTGTCATGGGCACTAGTCGATCGCGTCACCCTTTATAAAACTGACCTAACCAACGTAAACTTCACCGGAGCGACCCTTTCCAACAGCATTTTTGAAGAGGCAAACATTACCGGAGCCGACTTTACGGATGCCATTGTCGATCGCTATACAGTCACCCAACTCTGCAAACGAGCAGAGGGCGTTAATTCCGTCACAGGCATTTCAACCAGGGATAGTCTAGGCTGCCGCTAAGCTTGTCTAGCTGGTCATGTTGTAGACCTGTGGATAGGGACTAAATATTTAAGGGGTGCATCCCAGTTTCGCAAATACATCCTCATCCCCCAACTCCTTCTCATATTTTGGGAGAAGGGGATGAGGGGAAAAGATTTGTCAGCCAATCAACCAAGAGAGGAAGCGATGCAATCTAATCTTTATGAAACTGATTTTTATGCTTGGACTTTGGAGCAGTCTAAGTTGCTTAAAGAGGGTGATTTTAAGCAGCTAGATATTATCAATTTGGTGGAGGAAGTTGAGTCATTGGGGAAGCAACAACGGCAAGAATTACGCAATCGACTGGGTGTTTTGATTGGACATCTTCTGAAGTGGGACTATCAATCCGAAAAGCGCAGCAAAAGCTGGCGCGTAACCATTCGAGAGCAACGACGGGAAATTCTCCGCCTTTTACAGGAAAACCCTAGCCTCAAGCCTTATTTAGAAGAGGCAATCCTCTACGCTTACGAGTCTGGACTAGATTTAGTGGCTAGAGAAACTCCTTTGGATTACCCAGACTTGCCAGAGAGCTGTCTTTACACATCAGAGCAACTTTTCGATCCTGAGTTTCCTAGTAATTTGAACGAACCTCAAGAATAAGATGGAGTTTTTATGTCAACAACTGAAACTCAAAACGGATATTCTGGCAGTCCTGCTGAAGTGCATCCCAGTTTCGCAAGTATGCCTTCATCCCCAGTCCTTCTCCCCAAAGAGAAGGGAGCTAAATTCAAAGTTCCTCTCCTTGGGGAGAGGGCTTAGCGCCTGCGGCATTCAAGAAAAGGGTGAGGGCTGCAATGGTGAGATGCACCCAGAGTATTCGTCATCCAGCGTTGTGACACAGACTTGACGTTAGGAGAAGAACCTATGCAATCCAATCTCTATGAAACTGATTTTTATGCTTGGACTTTGGAACAGTCTAAGTTACTGCAAATGGGTGATTTTAAGGGATTAGATATTGCAAATTTGGTGGAGGAAATTGAATCTTTAGGCAAACAACAGCGGCAAGAATTACGAAATCGGCTTGGTGTCTTGATCGGACATCTGCTGAAATGGAACTATCAACCTGAAAAGCGGAGCAAAAGCTGGCGAGTTACCATTCAAATTCAACGTCGTGAAATAGAAGATCTCCTAGAGGATAATCCCAGCCTGAAGTCCTATTTGCCAGAGGCGATCGCAAAAAGTTATAAGGCTGGACTGGATTTAGTGGCTCTAGAGTCACCTTTAGATTATCAAGATTTACCAGAAAACCCGATCTATACAATCGAGCAACTTCTCAGCCCTGATTTTCCTAGTGGGTTAAATGAAGTCTAATTTTGCCAGTTGCTCTTACATGATGTTCACCCCATGCCACTGAATCGCAACTGCGCACAAAAGTATCTCCAAACATTCGATTTTGAGTCCTTGTTTATCGAAGAATTGGGCTGGGATACGGTCGATCGGGTCACCTTACCGTTTGAGGTGGATGGCGAATTGAGGTGGATGGCGAACCCTTTGAGGTGGTTTCGATCGCCCAAAAACGCGGTTTTATCGTTTATCAATGTACGACTCCAGAGATTCCGGCGCGTCCGCTCAGAGTAAAGCTAGATCGCCAACTGATGGACTACAGCAAGTCGCATTTGTTGATGTTTGGGGATGCAGGCAAGCGATCGCAGACCTGGATGTGGGTGCGGCAAGAACCTGGAAAACTTTTGGCACCTAGATTTGAGCAATATCAAGTGGGGCAGTCTGGCGAGCGGCTGTTGGAGAAATTAGAGGCATTGGCGATCGCGCATTAACCAGACTCAGCCACTTTCTGCGACGACCTAATATTTCCTAAACCATCGCCTGTCTATAATATCAGGGATGGTCGCCGAGACAATTCCTTGAGTTTCCAAATAAGCAGCAACCCGCAATACAAGCGCTTCATTATAGGGAGCCGCAATCACCTGAATTCCCAAAGGTAACTTCCCCGGACGCTGAACAGGCACCGAAATAATGGGCAATCCAATCAAAGAAAGCGGCTGAGTATATAGCCCCACATTGGGGCGGAGCAGCACTTCTTGCCCGTCGAGTATTAGGTTTGTCTGCCCAATCAAGGGCGCAGGACAGGGCGTGGTGGGAGCCAGAATAATATCGACTTGAGCAAATAATTCTCGAACGCGATCGCGATACCAACGGCGAAATTTTTGCGCTTGTAGATACCAAGTTGCGGGAATTAGTGCGCCTGCCAAAAAGCGATCGCGGGTTGCAAAATCAAAATCTTGAGGGCGCTGGCGCAAATCTTTTAGATGCAAATTGCTGCCTTCGCAAGCCGTGATGATAAATGCCGCTGCTCGTGCCCGATGCGCCTCTGGAATGGTAATCTGTTGGGTTGCGCCAAGCGCTTTTGCCAGAGTCTCTAGAGCCGTTAGCATCTCTGGCTCGGCACCTTTCAAGAAATAATCATCGGCTATCGCAATCCGGAGTCCCTCAATTCCTTTCGTTAGTTCTGGTAAGCATGGTTGAGGCGATCGCTGAGTGCAAACCGGATCGGCGGAGTCTGAGCCTTGCAGCAGATCAAACACGAGGGCGAGGTCGCGTACCGATCTCGCGAAAGGTCCGAGATGATCCAAACTGTCCACAAAGGGATAGGTATGGGCACGGGAAAGCCTGCCATAGGTAGGTTTGAGTCCAAAAATCCCGCAAAATGACGACGGCACTCGAATAGAGCCATTGGTATCGGAGCCAAGGGATAGTGGAACCAATCCGCCTGCTACCGCTGAAGCCGATCCTCCAGACGAGCCGCCCGTCATATGAGCCGGGTTATGAGGATTGCGGCTAGCTCCATAGTGGCTGTTTTCTGTAACAAACCCGTAGGCGTATTCATCCATCGTTTGGGCACCGACTAAAACGGCACCTGCTTGCTTAAGGCGAACCACTAGGGTGGCATCTTGGGCTGCTGGGGGATTTTCGGCATTGATTTTGGAGCCTGCCAGGGTTGAAATGCCTGCCACATCGAATAAGTCTTTTACCCCAAAGGGAACGCCTGCCAGCACTCCTGGATCTTTTCCAGCCGCGATCGCCGCATCCACCGCTGCGGCATCCTGCATGGCTTTCTCTGCCAAAACGGTTGTAAAGCAGTTGAGCAGTGGATTGTGTTTTTCAATGCGGGCGATCGCGCTGGCGACAATTGATGTGGCAGAAACTTCGTGATTTTGCACACTCTGAGCAAGACTAGTCGCATCGGGAAGGGCTTGTGACATATCGCAGAGGCTATGAGTTAAGGTTCAAAGACAGGAGCAATTTCGGTATCTTCAGGCAAGGGAAATTCCGTGACAAGCTGAGCGATCGCCGCAATTCGCTCAAAGTTGTCGATCACCCCTTGGCGATAGTCTGCTGGAATGGGCAGACCGATCAATCGGGCTGTCTGATCTACAAAAGTCGATAAATCTTGCTCTGATTCAGTCATCGCTGTTTGATCCTATATTGATAACTTGCGGCTAATTTGCCAGTTGAACTTGGTTTGTTAGTTTAGCAGTGTAGGCTCGCCATCCGCCCCAATCGGTAATCTCTCGTTGCCCAGTGCATAATATAGCTTCTCCTAGAACCCCTAGGACTTCTTCCCCATCTGCCAAGCGCACTTTTCCAATGCAAAGTCCTGGGGGTTCAAGCTGAAGCAAGGCAGTGATACCACTCGCTGGAACCGCCCAAACTTCTACGGCGATCGCCGCGCCATTGGTTTCAACTCGCTGCATCGCAGGATGGCGATCGCCAATTGACCAGAGGCGGTAGGTCGGCTCGGTTAAAGCTTCCCGCACAAATTCAGCTCCAACTTTTCGGAGATTGCCATTTAGCTCTAACCCACGCATCAATGTACCGTTTACGGCAAGAAACACAGAGAATGCCATCAACATTTAATGATTATTAAATAAGGTTCATCGAACTTAGTCTCACCCGATTGAACCATACTTGCTGTAAAAATGGCATCTTTAAATCTTGATGTCTGTTCGATGTCCAGATCTATGAGGTATTGCGGTGGAAGTTACTGCCGGAGATGATGAATCAGCGCACGTAATCCTAACCGATAACTTTCTGCACCAAAGCCACTAATCTGCCCGATCGCGATGGGTGCAATATAAGAATAATGCCGAAACGCTTCTCGGCTATAAATATTACTAAGATGTACTTCGACGGTTGGAATATTGACCGCCGAGATCGCGTCTCTCAGGGCAACACTGGTATGAGTATAAGCGCCAGCATTAATTAGCAGCCCTTGATGCGTGTCAACGGTAGCGTGGATAGCATCGACTAGAGCGCCTTCA